>JAODNB010000092.1 GCA_025464795.1 Frankiales bacterium | reverse complement strand
TCTCCGCGGACAGCTGCTTGGCGACCGCTACCGCCTGGTTGGAGCCGCCCGCGGCGGGGCTGGTCACGATCTCGGCGCCGTACATGGTCAGGAGCTGACGCCGCTCGATGGAGGTGTTCTCGGGCATCACGCAGATCAGCCGGTAGCCGCGCATGCGGCAGACCATGGCAAGCGAGATGCCGGTGTTGCCGGAGGTCGGCTCCAGCACCGTGACGCCGGGCCGGAGCAGGCCCTCCTTCTCCGCCTGCGCGACCATGTACAGCGCAGCGCGGTCCTTGATCGACCCGGTGGGGTTGTCCGTCTCGAGCTTGGCCCACAGCCGCACGTCAGGGGACGGCGACAGCCGAGGGAGCCCGACGAGCGGAGTGCGCCCGACGGACTCGATCAGCGAGTCGTACCTCACCCTCCAGCGACCGCCGGGAGGACGGTGACGTTGTCGCCGTCCTTGAGCGGGGTCTCGAGCGAGCCGAGGAAGCGGACGTCCTCGTCGTTGACGTAGACGTTCACGAAGCGGTGCAGCTTGCCCTCGTCGGTGATGAGACGGCCCTTGATGCCGGCGTGGCGGCTGTCCAGGTCGTCGATCAGCCCCTGGAGCGTGTCGCCCTTGGCCTCGACGGCCTTCTCCCCACCGGTGTAGGTGCGGAGGATGGTCGGGATGCGGACCTCGATGGCCATGGCTGTAGTGCTCCTGCAAGAGTGAGGGACTGTCTCGGGATCTCGTACAAGTGAACACGACCACGCGCCCGGCTTGTTCCTCAGGTGTGCTTCGCTACGTCCATGGACGATCTCTGGACCGACGTCGACGCCTACGTGGTGGACGCCCTGCTCGCGCCGGACGCCGGGCTCGACGGGGCGCTCCAGCGCAGCAAGGAGGGCGGGCTGCCCGAGATCGCGGTCGCACCCAACCAGGGCAAGCTGCTCCAGCTGCTGGTGCGGATGTCCGGCGCCAAGCGCGTCCTCGAGGTCGGCACGCTCGGCGGCTACAGCACGATCTGGCTCGCGCGAGCTGCGGAGCGCGTCACGACGCTCGAGCTCGACCAGCACCACGCGGACGTCGCCCGTGCGAACCTCACAGCCGCCGGGATCACGAACACCGAGGTCCTCGTCGGCCCGGCAGCAGCATCGCTCGAGGGGCTCGAGGGGCCGTACGACTTCGTCTTCATCGACGCCGACAAGCCGGGCAACCCGGTGTACGTCGAGCACGCGCTCCGGCTGTCACGACCAGGCACGGTGATCGTCGTCGACAACACCATCCGTCAGGGCAAGATCGTCGATCCGGCCAACGACGAACCCGCCGTCGTCGGGACCCGGGCCCTGTATGACCTGCTGCGAGGCGACAACCGGGTGGACGCGACCGCCGTGCAGACGGTCGGGTCGAAGGGTCACGACGGCTTCGTGCTGGCCATCGTCAGGTGACGATCAGCTCGACCTCGGTGATCTCGGTGCCCTCGATCGTGAAGGCCCGGACCTCGTCCTCGTCGCTGCGGGTCGAGACCAGCAGCCAGTAGGGAAACCCCGCCGTCGCCGACCACTTCACGTCCGTGCGAGACGGGTAGGCCTCCGTCGCCGTGTGCGAGTGGTAGACGATCCACGGCTCCTCGTCGTCGTCGTCCATCGCGCGGTAGACCTTCAGCGAGTCGGTGCCGAAGCTGAAGCCGGTAGGGCTGCGCTCGGCGTTCTCCATCTCGAACACGCGGCTCGCGGCCCCGTCCTTCGCTGAGATGATCCCGCAGCACTCGTCGGGGTGGTCGCGGCGCGCGTGCGCCATCACCTGGTCGACCATGGTGCGGGGCAGGCTCAGCGTGGCAGTTGCGTGACGGTCGTCGGACACGCTCGTCACGGTAGCCGCGGCTCCACGCACGACAGCAACGACTCCTGCAGGTAGCCCAGCCAGCCGTAGATGGAGAAGGTCTGGTACGCCGGGTCGTCCTGCTCGTAGTCGTCCAGGTCGGACTCCTCCGTCACCCCCAGCGCGGTGCCGAGCGCCAGCCGCACGTCGTTGAGCAGCCCCAGCCAGGCGTCGACGTCGTCCCGGCTGAGCGTCATCCGCCCGGGGACGTCGGGGAGCGTCTGCAGCACGGCCAGGGCGTTCGCCCTCTTGCTGGTGCGCAGGTCGGCGTCCGTGAAGCGTCGGAACTCCCCGGCTGCGTCGGCGTCGTCCCGGTAGGCGTCGGGCAGCAGCCGCCGCAGGATGTCGTCCTCCGGTGCGGGTACCTCGCCCGGCGGCATCCCGACCAGTGCCGCGAGCGGGTCCTCCGACACCTCGGGCTCGTCGACGAGGGCCAGCAGCTCACCGGCCAGCTGCCGCAGCACCTGGAGCTCGACGTCGTCGAGGTCGGCCCGGATCGCGCCCCGGTGTCGGGTGAAGCGCATCAGTCCTGCTGCAGCGTGGCCCAGAGGCCCTTGGCGTGGCAGCGCGCCACGTCGGCCTCCATCTGCTCACGCGTCCCGTTGCTCACGACCGCCCTTCCCTCCTGGTGGACCTGCAGCATCAGCTGCGTCGCCTTGTCCTTGGTGAAGCCGAACAGCTCGATGAGCACGTGCGTCACGTAGCTCATGAGGTTCACCGGATCGTTCCAGACGATCGTCACCCAGGGCCGATCGACGAGGGAGTCGGTGTCGGGGCTGTCGAGCTCTGCGGGTGCGGTCAAGCCAGGTCCCTCTTCACGACCTTGCCGGTGGCGTTGCGCGGCAGCGCGTCGAGGAACCGGAACTCACGGGGTACGGCGAAGCGCGCGACCTTGTCCCGCACCAGTGCCTTCAGCTCGTCCGCTGGCGCATCACCGACGACGTGCGCGACGAGCTTCACCCCGAACTGCGGGTCCTCCTCGGCGGTGATGCAGACCTCCTGCACCCCCGGGTGCGTCAGCATCGCGTCCTCGGCCTGGCCCGGGTAGACGTTCTCCCCACCGATCACGACCATGTCGTCGTCGCGGCCGAGCACCGTCAACCGGCCCTCAGGTCCGAGGACGCCGAGGTCTCCCGTCGCGACGAGATCACCGAGGCGCGCCTTGTCGGATCCGTCGGTGTAGCCGGCGAAGGCCAGGCCGCTGCCGACGAAGATCCGCCCCGGCGTGCCCACCGGCACGTCCTCGCCCTGGTCGTCCACGATCCGCAGCGTCACGCCGTACGGCGGCCGACCCGCCGTCCTCGGATCGGCGGCCAGGTCGTCAGGGTCAGCGACGGCTGCATAGGCGACCTCGGTGGAGCCGTAGAGGTTGTAGAGCACCGGTCCGAAGTCCTCCAGGACCCGGGTCGCGAGCTCGCCGGGGAGCGCGCTTCCGCTCGACGCGATCACGCGCAGGGCCTGCAGGTCGTGCTTGCGAGGCTCGGCCTTGAGGAGCATGTCCAGCATCACGGGTACGACGACCAAGGCGGTCGCCTGGTGCTCCTCCAGGGCCTCGAAAACCTTTGCGGGATCGAACTTCCTCTGCAGGATCACCGTCGAGCCCAGGAGCATCGCCATGGTGAGGTGACCGAGGCCCCAGGCGTGGAACACCGGCGACGCGATGAGCGTCGGTTCGCCTGCCCGCAAAGGGATCCGGGACAGCATCGACACCACGTCGTCGATGGACGCGCCGCTGCGGGCAGCCCCGCGGGGCGCACCGGTCGTACCGCTGGTGAGGATCACGAGCCTCGTCACGTGCCCGGTCTTGGGGGGCACGCTCGCCGTGCTGGTCTCCGCGAGCTCCGAGAGCTCCTCGGTCGTGATCATCGTCCGCGCGGGCGCCGCAGGGGCGAGGAGCTCGGCGAACTCGGCGTCGTGGATGACCGCTCGCGCCTGCTCCCGGTGCAGCACCTCCGCGAGCTGGCCTCCCGCGGAGCCGGTGTTGAGGTAGAGCACGTCGGCGCCGCACTTCGACAGGGCGATCGAGGCCTCCACGAAGCCGCGCCCGTTCCGAGCCAGCAGGCCGACGGCGTCGCCCTCGTACACGCCCTTGGCCCGGAGCTCACCGGCGAGGCGGTCCGTCCGCTGGTCGATCTCACGGAAGGTCAGCGAGCCCTCGTCATCGATGAGCGCGACGCGCCCAGGGTGCCGGGCAGCCCCGGCGGCGTAGCCCGTGGCGGGCGTCAGCCCCCAGCGCGCGACGGCAAGAGCCATGCCCACGAGCCGGTCCGGGCGCACGGGCGTGAGCAGGCCCGCCTTCGCGAGCACCTTCGCACCAGTCAGATCCATGCCACAACCGTGCCATGCAGCCCGGACGGTCGCGTACGCAGGCCCCGAGTCGGGCCGAGATCGTGGCCCGCGACGACGGGCTCAGGTCGCATCTCCAACATCGTTCACTGACAGCGTCACTGAACGATCTTGGAGATGGTGGGAATCGAACCCACGTGCGTCAGTACCAGAACAAGGCTTCTCCGGGCGCAGTCAGCTGTGCTTTTCTCGGCCCTCCCGGTCTCGCTGACAAGCCGGGAACAGGCTCAGCCGCAGTAGCTCATCGGACACCCCTGCGGCGCAAGAGCCCGATGTTCCTCCTAGCGATGCCAGATCCCAGGCCGGAGGCTCTCCTGGGCTGACAGCGACGCTTACTTGCTGCTAGGCAGCGAGGGCGTACGCGCGCGGACTGTTGTCGGCGCTTGATTTTTTTCCGACGTTTCGTGGTTAACGAGATCATCGTCGGCTTCCTCGGCCCGCTTCCCTTGCCCCGACATCCAACGTCGAGACCTGTCATCCCCTTTCGTGGAGCTGTGACAAGTCTACGACGGACTGCGGTCAGGCGCGAGCCGCGGATCAGGCGGTGTGGACGGCGCTGAGGTGCCCGCGCCGCTCGCCCTCGGCGCGCGGGGCCGGGACCATCGACAGCGGCCCGCCCTCGAGCAGGACCTGCAGCTGCGCTCCCGGCATCGGACGGCCGAGGTGGTAGCCCTGGGCGACATCGCACCCCATCTGGGCCAGCGCGACGAGCAGCTCCTGGGTCTCGACTCCCTCGGCGACGGCACGAGCGCCGAGCGAGTGCGCGAGCTGCACGGTGGCCCGGACCAGGGCCAGGTCGGAGTCGTTGTCGAGCATCCCTGCCACGAACGAGCGGTCGACCTTCAGCTCGTGCACCGAGGTGCGCTGCAAGAACGACAGGGACGAGTAGCCGGTGCCGAAGTCGTCGACGGAGATCTCGACGCCGAGACGGCGAAGCCGGCCGAGGACCTCCTCGACCACCTCGAGCTCGGAGGTCGCGGTGGTCTCGGTGATCTCCAGGACCAGGCGCTGGGCCGCGAGGCCGTGGCGGGCCAGGACCGCGGCCACGTCGTCGGGAAGGCCCCGGTCCATCAGCGAGCGGGCGCCCAGGTTCACGGCCACCGACAGCGGCCGATCAGAGGCCTGCCAGGTCACGCACTCGGCAACGGCCATCTCCAGCACCCGCAGGGTGAAGGGGCGGACCAGGCCGGACTGCTCCGCGACGCCGACGAACTCACCGGGCTGGAGCAGACCGCGGACCGGGTGGTTCCAGCGGACCAGGGCCTCGGCGCCGATGACCTCGCCGGTGCTCAGGTCGACCTGCGGCTGGAAGTGCACCACCAGCTGGTCCTCGAGAGCGGCGCGCAGCTCGCCGACGAGCGCCAACCGGGTCACGCTGGAGTCGTCGCGGAGCGGGTCGTAGCGCAGCCAGGCCCCGCGCTCGGTCTTGGCCTGGTACATCGCGACGTCGCAACGACGGAACAGCTCTTCGGCGTTGCCGGCGTCGTCCGGGAAGCAGGCGATGCCCAGGGAGGCCTCGACCGACAGGTGCAGCCCCTCGTACTCGACGGGCTCGCCCAGGATGGACAGCACCCGGGCGGCGATCGGCTCGGCAGCCGCGGGGTCCGGCAGGCCGCAGAGCAGGATGGCGAACTCGTCGCCGCCGAGCCGAGCGACCAGGTCGTCGCTCTTGACCGAACGACGGAGCCGGGAAGCGACCTCCTGGAGGAGCAGATCACCGGCAGCGTGGCCGAGCGTGTCGTTGATCTCCTTGAAGTGATCGAGGTCGAGCAGCAGCAGCGCGGTGACCCCCGCGTCGGCCTCGAGGGCAGCCGTCGTGCGGGTGCTCAGGAGCACGCGGTTCGCAAGGCCCGTCAGCGGGTCGTGCGAGGCTTCGTGGGCCTGCCGGGCGGCCTCTGCGCAGACGTCGTCGTAGAGGAACGCGTTCAGCAGCGTGGTGCTCACGGCATGCGCGTACGTCGACAGCACCTGACGCTCGCGGCCCGACAGCGTCACCGGGGAGTCGAAGGACAGCCGCAGCGAGCCCAGCCGGCCGGTGGGTCCGGACAGCGGGGCGACGACGCACGTGGCGGACGGGCTGTGCCGGGAGAGGTCCAGCTCGACGAAGGGCGCGCGCTCCTCCCCCCGGTCGTCACGGCAGAGGAGATCCCCTGCGGCGTCGAGGGAGTAGGCGCGGTCCGGCCGTCCCTTGCGAGCCGGCAGTGCGAGCTCCACGTGATCGGTGCGGAACATGTGGCTCGCGCGGGCCAGGGCGGCGCGGGCCACCTCCGATTCTTCCAGCTTGTTCAGCTCACGGGCCGAGGCCTCGAGCTGCTGCCACGCGTCGCGCTCCTGCCCGGCAGACAGCGAGGCGCGGTAGCCGCCCCACACCGCGACGATGACGGGCGGCAGCGCGAACAGCGCGGTCTGGCTGCGCTCCGTCAGGAACAGCAGAGCCCCACCGCAGGAGATGTTGCCGGCCCACACGACGACGGCCATGCGCAGGCTGTCCCGGACGACGCTTGCCTTGCTGCGGCCGGTCGCGACGGAGACGACCAGGCTGGTGAGCAGTGCGCTGGTGACGCTGAAGCCGGTGACGGCCCCGAGCAGCGCCGTGGCCGAGCCGAGGTCCGACAGCAGGTACGGCCCAGGGGTCGCGTGCACCACGATCAGGTCGGCCACGCCCGTGGCGATGGTGAAGGCGGCGGCGTTGAACAGGGACTTCATCAGCCCTCGACGGGCGCCCAGGTGGACGGCCATCACGAGCGGTCCTGCGAGCAGGGTGAGCCATCCGGGTGAGACCAACGAGAACCCGACGAGCAGGCAGGCCTCGCCCCACGTGAAGGAGTAGTGGTCGCCGTTGATGCGCACGTGCAGCAGAGCGAGCTCCGACAGCGGCAGGGCGACGGCGAGCAGGCTCAGCTGCCACAGGGCCAGCGGGCTGTGCTGCACCTGGACGCTTGCCAGAGCAGCGCATCCGAGAGCCACGAGCACGGTCAGCCCGACGACGACGTGCAGCCTCGAGGGTCGAACCGCGCGTGGCGGCGCGATCGACATCAGCTGTCTCCTCGGTGACGGACCAATCACTGTCCGTACAGCATCGACCCAGCGCGCACGTCACGGCATGGCTCGGAATGACCATTCCGAGCGCTCAGTTGGCCGCACCAGGCGGGAGGTCAGGCGCTGCTGATCGAGCTCACGGCCGACAGGTGCCGATCGGACTCGGCCCGAGGCAGGGGCAGCGCGGTCGCTACCGAGACCGCCAGGGCAGCGCGGAACTCCTCGGCCGGCACCGGCCGACCGAGGTGGTAGCCCTGCGCGACGTCACAGCCGAGCGAGGTCAGCGCTGCGACCAGCGCCTGCGACTCCACCCCCTCCCCCACTGCCCGCGCGCCGAGGCTGTGGGCGAGCTGGATGGTCGCGCGAACCAGTGCGCGGTCGTTGTCGTTGGTGAGCATGCCCGCCACGAACGAGCGGTCCACCTTCAGCTCGTGGACGGCCGTGCGCTGCAGGAAGGACAGCGAGGAGTGGCCGGTGCCGAAGTCGTCCACGCTGATCTCGATCCCCAGCCGGCGGAGCCGACCCAGGACGTCCTCGACGACCTCCAGCTCGCTGGTCGCCGTCGTCTCGGTGATCTCGAGCACCAGACGCGACGGCGGGAGCCCGTGGCGGGTCAGCACCTCCATGACGTCCTCGGGCAGGCGCCGGTCGAGCAGGCTGCGGGCGCCCAGGTTGACGGCCACGGACAGGGGGGTGTCCTGCGGAGAGTCCCAGGTGACGCACTCTGCCACCGCCAGCTCGAGCACTCGGAGCGTGAACGGGCGCACCAGCCCTGACTGCTCGGCCACCCCGACGAACGACCCCGGTTGCAGCAGGCCGCGTACCGGGTGCTGCCAGCGCACGAGGGCCTCGGCGCCCACGATGAGGCCGCTGCGCAGGTCGCGCTTCTGCTGGTAGTGCACGACGAGCTCGTGCCGGTCGAGGGCCGCACGCAGGTCCGCGACCAGGGCCAGCCGCTCGATGCTGGAGTCGTCCCGCAGGCTGTCGTACCTCAACCACGAGCCGCGGTCTGCCTTGGCCTGGTACATCGCCACGTCGGCGCGCCGGAACAGCTCCTCGGCGTCCTGGGCGTCGTGCGGGTAGCAGGCGACGCCGATCGAGCCCTCGACGGCGAGGTGCAGCCCCTGGTGGTCGACCGGCTGCGCCAGCTCGGCGAGGATCCGCTCGGCGACCACGGCCGCGTCCGAGGGGTGCTCGAGGTCGGTGAGCAGGATCGCGAACTCGTCCCCGCCGAGGCGAGCCACCAACCCGTCCTGGGGAACGGCTCGGATGAGGCGACGCGCCACCTGCTGGAGGAGCACATCCCCGACGGCATGGCCCAGGGTGTCGTTGATCTCCTTGAAGTGGTCGAGGTCGATCAGCATCAGCGCCGCCGGTGCGCCGCTCTCGAGGGCGTCTGTGGTGCGCTGGCGGAGCAGCAGGCGGTTCGCCAGACCCGTCAGCGAGTCGTGAGAGGCGTAGTGGGCCTGCTTGACCGCCTCGGCGCGTACGTCCTCGTGCAGAGCGACGTTCAGGAGGGTCGTCGCCACCGCGTGCGTGAAGGTGCCCAGGACCTGGTGCTCCCGCTCGCTCAGGGCAACCGGTCCGTCGAAGTGCAGGCGCAACGTCCCCACCGGGCCCTCCGGACCGTCGAGGTGGGAGAGCAGTGAGGTGGTCATCGGTCGGCGCCCCGTGACGCTGGGTCGCTGGAGCACTGTCCTGCCGCTCTCGGCGTACTGCAGCCGCGCCTCGAGGGCGTCGATGGGCGCACACCTGATCACGCCCTCGGTGAGCTCGTAGACCCGGGCCGGCTTGCTCGCCGTGGCGTGCAGCAGCAGGTCGACGTCGTTCGTGCGGAACAGCTCCCGCGAGCGCAGCAGGGCTGCGGCGGCGACCTTCTCCTCGTCCAGCTGGTTCAGCTCGCGCGCGACTGCCTCCAGCTGCCGCCAGATGTCGCGCTCCTGGCTCGCGCGCAGGTAGCCCCGGTAGACCAGGAGCACCGCCAGCATGACAGGCGGGATCCCGAACAGGGTGGCCCGGCTGCGCTCGGCCAGGAAGAGCACGGCCGCAGCGCACAGCAGGTTGCCCAGCGAGACCAGGGCGACCATGCGAAGGTTCTTGACCAGCACCGCGGCAACGCTTGTCGCCTGCGCCACGGAGACCACGATGCCCGTGCAGAGAGCGCTGGTGAAGCTGAACACGAGGGCAGCAGCGCCGAGTGCCAGTGCATCCGCCGGGTTGCTCAGCTGGTAGGGCGCCTGCGTGGTGGTGACCAGCAGGGCTGCCGCCGCCGCGGCGGCGATCGTGAAGGCCGCGCCGTTGAACGCCGCCTTCTGCAGCCCGCGCTGCTTGAGCAGGTGGACGAAGGCGACCGTGGGGCCGGCCAGCAGGACGAGCCAGGCCGGTGAGACCACGGCGAAGCCCACCAGCAGGCAGCCCTCGCCCCAGGTGAACGACAGCGCATCGCCGCCGAAGCGGATGTGGAGCAGCGCGAGCTCCGAGAGAGGCAGCATGCACAGCAGCAGGGCGAGCTGCCACGGCATCAGCGACGGTGCCGCCAGCACGCTGCGCAGGGCAACCGCCGCGCAGACGACGGCCAGGGCCATCGCGATCCCGACGACGGCGTTCACGGACAGGCGCGGGCGCGACGACGCAGCGGAGCCCATGAGGGCCTCCGCTGCGCCGTCGGTCGTCACCTGCTGTCCCCCGCTCGCCAGTCCGGTTCTCAGCTGCGCTCGAGGCCGTGACCGGGAGCGTCCTCGCTGGTCTCACCGCTGAGGTGCTTGTTGAACTTCGGGTGCGCGCCCCAGAAGGCGCTCATGAAGGTCGTGTCCGGGTCGTCGTAGATGGCGCTGGTCCAGGCAGTTCCGGTCCAAGCGCTCCCCGTCCAGGCAGTCCCGGTCCACGCCGTGCCGGTCCACGCACTACCCGTCCAGGCGGTGCCGGTCCAGGCCGTGCCCGTCCAGGCAGTGCCCGTCCAAGCGGTGCCGGTCCAGGCGCTGCCGGTCCACGCCGATCCGGTCCAGGCGGTCCCCGTCCAGGCGGAGCCGGTCCATGCCGTGCCCGTCCACGCCGAGCCGGTCCAGTTGCTGCACCAGGCGGTCGTCTCGTCGTTGAGCACCTTGCTCGCGCCGTTGCACATCACGCTGGCCTGGGCCCCGGTGCCGCGGGAGGCCTGCAGCGAGCCACTGGCGTCAGCGTTCATCGTCTGCACGGGGGCGGAGGCGACGTTCGCCGAGAGGGCGGCAGAGGCAGAGACGCGGCCTGCCCCCTGCGTTCCGACAGGGACACCCCCCAGGGGCGAGGCCGTCGAGGTGAGTGCGTACTTCACCTGGTCCGGCGTCCAGGAGGGATGAGCTGCGAGGACCAGTGCCGCGACCCCGGCGGTCGCCGCGGTGGCCTCGGACGTGCCCGAGCCCTTGATGTAGGAGGGCGCGATCAGCGCCTTCGGGTTCTGGCTCTCCACCGTCGAGCCGGGTGCCCTGGTGGCGACCAGCGTGCGACCCGGGGCCAGCACGTCGGGCTTCGCCAGGCCCGTTGGTGTCGGTCCGCGCGAGGACCAGGCGGGGACGGAGTCGTTGGTGTTGTTGAGGTCACCATGGTCGTCGAAGGCGCCGACGGTCACGACCAGCGGGTCGTCACCCGGCTTGAGGATGGTGCCCGCGTTGGAGCCGTTGTTGCCGGCCGCCACCACGACGGTGACCCCCAGCTGCCAGAGCTTCTCCACGCCGTAGTTGAGCGGGTCGATCGTGGGGTTCTGGGTGGACGGCACGCCCCACGACAGGCTCAGGACCTTGATGTTGTAGGTGTCCTTGAAGGCCCCGATCCAGGACATGCCGGCTAGGACCGTCGAGACGTCCGTGGACCCGTCAGCACCCGCGACCTTCACCGAGATGATCTTGGCGGCAGGGGCGATGCCGGTGCGAGGGGAGGGCTGGGAGTCGGCGCCGTTGCCGGCGATGATGCCGGCCATGACCGTGCCGTGACCGTAGCTGTCGACGGTGTTCTTGTTCTCTCCGGACAGGTCAGGGCCGCTCATCACGCGACCGGACAGGTCGTTGACGAGGCTGACGCCGGTGTCCAGGACGGCGACGGACACGCCCGCTCCGCTGCCGCTCGAGGACCAGGCCGGGGCAGCCCCGGCGGTCCAGGCGTAGCTGGAGTTGCTCGTGCTGTCGTCCCAGCTGTTGCCCGACAGCTGGACGACCCGGTTCCGGGTGACGGCAGTGACGCCGGTGGCGCGGGACAGCTGAGCGAGCCGGTCCGCAGGAACGTCGACGGACACCCCGTTGATGATCGGGAGCGCCTTCTCGTTCGTGCCGCCCACCGCTCGGACCGCCCGTTCGACCAGCGCACTGGCCCCGTCGGCGCCCGAGACGATGACGGACTGCAGAGCGTGCCCCGCCGTGCTCAGGCCGCTGTCGAGCGTCCCGGCGCGGCTCCACGAGGTGCTGGAGGCAGCCAGCGAGCTCGAGCTTGCCGCGGCGAGCGCACCCGCCAGCAGTACGGCAACCGTCGCTCGCGGGGACACTCCAGCAAGAGCAGGCATCGGGCACTCCCAGTCACAGAGGAACTACTGCGAGGAGTTTCGACAGCGGGGCCATTTCGCGCCATGGCTCGGCGAGAGGGGCCCGCTCTAGTCATTTGTGCCTACACCCTCGGCGCGATCGCCGCCGATGTCCGAGATGTGATGAACGGTCAGCGAAGCAGCAGTCGCTCTGCGTTACGAAATAGCACTTTCGACAACCAGGCGTCACCGAGGTCTAGTCGCTGCAGGACGTCGAGCTGGTGGGCGTACGGGTAGGGCGTGTTGGGGAAGTCCGACCCGAGGAGCACCCGCTCGCCCAGGTCCACCAGCCGCGGTCGCAGGTCCGGCGGGAACGGCATCCTGGCCTCCACGAAGTCGGTGAAGGCCATGGTGGTGTCCAGGTGGACCCGGGGGTAGCGGTCGGCCAGGTCGAGGAACTCCTCGTACTCCGGCATGCCGAGGTGGGCAATGACCGCGGTCAAGGAGGGATGCCTCGCCAGCACCTCCGAGAACGGACCTGGGCCGGTGAAGGCTCCGGGCGAGGGGCCGGAGCCGCAGTGCGTGACCACAGGGACGCCCGCGTCAGCGAGGACTCCCCAGACGTCGTCGAGCAGCGGGTCGCGCGGGTCGAAGGCTCCTACCTGCACGTGCACCTTCACGAGCTGCACCCCGTCGGACAGGCCCTGTCTGACGTAGGACAGCACCTCCGGTTCCGGGAAGATCGTCATGGTGTGGAGGACGTCGTCATGCTGCCGGGCGAACCCAGTGGCCCAGGCGTTGAGCCACGCGGCCATGCCCGGCTTGTGGGCGTACACGAGGGAGGGGAAGGCGCGTACGCCCATCGCCCGCAAGCGGGCCAGCCGGTCGCTCTCCTCCGTCCGGTAGGCGATCGGCCACTCCGAGCCGGTGAGCGGACCGGCCGAGTCGAAGTAGGCCCACACCTTGTCCATGACCCGGCGCGGCATGAAGTGCACGTGCACGTCGATCAGCCCGGGCAGCCCCAGGCCCTGCCAGAGGGCAGGGACGTCAGCGTCGTCCATTCCTACTGGGCTTCTCCGCCGCACGTCCCTTCGCGGCCCTGCCCATCGCCTTCGCGATGTCACGCTTGGCGTCCCGCTCCGACAGCGCCTGCCGCTTGTCGTGCGACTTGCGGCCCTTGGCGAGTGCGATCTCGACCTTCGCGTGCCCGTCGCTGAAGTACAGCTGCAGGGGCACGATCGCGAGCCCGGACTCCTTGGTCTTCACGCTGAGCTTGATGATCTCCTCCTTGTGGAGGAGCAGCTTGCGCTGGCGACGAGGGGCGTGGTTGTTCCAGGTCCCCTCGGTGTACTCAGGGATGTGCGCGCCCAGCAGCCACGCCTCCCCGTCCTGGATGACGGCGTAGGCATCGACGAGCGAGCAGCGGCCCTGTCGCAGTGACTTCACCTCGGTGCCGGTCAGGACGAGGCCCGCCTCGAAGGTGTCCATGAGCTCGTAGTCGTGCCGGGCCTTCTTGTTCTGGGCGACGAGCTTGCCGCGCCCCATCTCCCGCTTCGACTCGGGCCGGGCTCCCCCGCCTACGGGTTGCGGCTTGCTCATCCGGGTCCGCCCGTGTCCGCGAGCAGGCCGCTGAGGACCTCGATCGCCCGCCCGAGGGCGGCGTCGCCGCCGATCTCGATGTCCGGCTCGATGCCGACCCCCTCGACGGAGCGGCCGCTGGGGAGCGTGTAGCGAGCCACCGTGAGGGCCAGGTGGCTCCCGTCGCTGAGGGTCTTGGGCTCCTGGACGCTGCCCTTGCCGAAGGTGCGGCTGCCGACGACGACCGCCCGGCCGCGGTCCTGGAGGGCACCGGTGACGACCTCGGCCGCACTGGCGGTGCCCCCGTCGACGAGGACCACGAGCGGGGTGCGGGTGTCACCGCTGCCCGCGGCATCGAGCTGCTGCGGCTCCTCGTCCCGGCGCGCGTAGGTCACGACGTGGCCCCCGTCGAGGAAGGCGCTGGCCGTCTCGACGGCCTCCGACAGCAGGCCGCCCGGGTCGCCCCGGAGGTCCAGCACGATGCCGGTGACCTTCTTGCGGTCGAGCTCCTCGACGGCGTCGCGCACCGCACGTCCCACGCCTTTGCTGAACGCAGGGACCACGATGCGTCCGACGTGCGGGCTGACCATCGACGAGGTGACCTCGAGGGCAGGGACCTTCGCCCGGGTCAGCGTCAACGTCCGCGTGTCGGCTCCTCGGACGAGCAGGAGCGAGACGCGGCTGCCTGCACGCCCGCGCAGCGCGGTCGCGACGTCTGCGGGCAGCAGGCCGCGGGTCGCACGACCGTCGACAGCCCGCAGCTGGTCTCCGACCCGGACTCCGGCGCTCTCGGCAGGGCTGTCGGCGGCCACCTGGCTGATGAGCAGCTGCGGGCCGGAGCGGCGCAGCCAGAGCCCGACCCCGGCGTAGGCACCCGTGGTGCCGTTGTCCTCAACCCAGCTCCCCCACTGGTCGCCGGCCGCCGCGAGCATGGCCTTGATGGCAGCGGCGTCGAGGGCGTCCCGGTCGACAGCCTTCAGGCCCGAGCCGGCGATCTGGGACGCGGCGTCGTCGAGCACCCCGGCCGTCGGAGCGGCGTCGGAGTCGGGGGTGCTGCCGGAGCCGGCGGTGACGCCCAGCACGAAGGCTGTCGCCAGCGCCGCAGCCATCCCCAGCCCGTACCCGACCCGGCGGGTCACGGTGCGCAGGCGGGGAGTCATCCGATGAGTCTACGGCGGCGGATCGGGCCGATCTTCAGACGCGGAGGTGGCGTCGCAGCGTGAAGAACGATGCCAGGCCGGCCATGACGATGCCGGCCAGCAGGACCAGCGGGACCGTCGAGGTCACGGCGTCCCAGCCGATGAACTTCGTGAACCTCACCAGAGGGCGCACCCGGTCCACGATGATGAACTGGTAGCCCAGGGCGAGCAGGCCGCAGGCGCCGACGCCCCCCAGCAGCCCGGCGATGGCGCCCTCGAGCAGGAACGGCACCTGGATGTAGAAGTTGCTCGCACCGACGAGCCGCATGATGCCGGTCTCACGGCGCCGGCTGAACGCGGCCAGCCGGATGGTGTTGGAGATCAGGATCATCGCTGAGAGCAGCATGATGCCGGCGACGAACCAGGCGACGCCCTGCATCACGTTGAGCAGCTTGAAGACCGGGTCCAGCACCTTCTTCAGGTCCTGGACGGAGTCCACCCCTGGCCGGTCCTGGAAGTTGGTGGCGAGGACGTCGAACTGCTTCGGGTCCTTCAGCTTGACCCGGTAGGACTCGGGAAGCGCGTCCGGGCTGACGTTCTGCACCAGGTCCTTGGACTCCTTGAAGTCCTGGACGAAGCGCTTGTAGGCGTCCTGCTTGGACTCGTAGTAGACCTTCTGCACCTCAGGTGTGGAGTGCAGGTCGGTGTTGAGCTGCTGGCGCTGCTCCTCGGTGACGTCCTTGCCGCCGCAGTTCGTGGAGCTGCTGTTCTCCCCGCAGAGGTAGATCGTGACCTCGATCTTGTCGTACCAGTAGCCCTTCATGACGTCGACCTGCTTGTGCACGAGCAGACCCGTGCCCGCGAGGAACAGGGTGATCATCACCGTGACGATGACGGCGATGGTCATCGTCACGTTGCGGCGAAGACCGATGCCGATCTCGCTGAGGATGAACTGGGCGCGCACGTCGGGTCCTTTGCTGGCGGGTCAGGGATTCAGGCGCCGTAGCCGTAGACACCGCGGGACTGGTCGCGGACGACCTTTCCCTGCGACAGCTCCACGACCCTGCGACGCATCGAGTCGACGATCGCGGCGTCGTGGGTGGCCATGACGACGGTGGTTCCCGTGCGGTTGATGCGGTCCAGCAGCTTCATGATGCCGACACTGGTCGTGGGGTCCAGGTTGCCGGTCGGCTCGTCGGCGATCAAGATCATCGGGCGGTTCACGAAGGCCCGGGCCACGGCGACCCGCTGCTGCTCACCACCGGAGAGCTCGTCGGGCATCCGCTGGGCCTTGCCGTCGAGCCCCACCAGGTCGAGGACCTCCGGGACGACCTTGTTGACGATGTTCTGGGGCTTGCCGATGACCTCGAGGGCGAAGGCGACGTTCTGGTGGACCGTCTTGTTCGGCAGCAGGCGGAAGTCCTGGAACACGCACCCGATCTGCCGGCGGAGCGCCGGGACCTTGTAGTGGCTCAACCGGCTGAGGTCCTTGCCGGCGACGTGGACGCTGCCCGAGGTCGGGACCTCCTCCTTGAGGAGCAGGCGAAGGAAGGTCGACTTCCCCGAGCCGCTGGACCCCACGAGGAACACGAACTCGCCCTTCTCGATGTCGACGTCGACACCGTCGAGCGCAGGACGCGTGCTCGTCGGGTAGCTCTTGGAGACCTTCTCGAGGCGGATCACCTGTCCACTCTAGGTCGCGGGCCCGCTGAAGCCGCTCAGGAACAAGGTGGGTCGCGCCGACGCTGTGGGTAAGGGACACTGGACGAGGTACCTGACGAGGAGGCGGACGCATGGGCTGGCAGGACCTGGTCTGCGCCGCCTGTGCCGGTCGGGTCGTCGACGGCCGTTGCCCGTCCTGCCGCGCCGCGCGCGACCACTTCCGGAGCACGCGCACGATGCTCCCCGCCGGACCGCTCCTGGCCCTGGCAGCCGTGCTGCTCGCGCTCCTGGTGATCCTCAGCCACTGACGGCCCCGGGAGCCGCTAGGCCTCGTCCTCGGCGGAGGTGCGGCGCCAGCGGATCAGCGCTTCGATGAGCTCGTCGATGTCCCCGTCGAGCACTCCCGAGGTGTTCGACGTCTCGTACTGGGTCCTGAGGTCCTTCACCATCTGGTAGGGGTGCAGGACGTAGTTGCGGATCTGCGAGCCCATGGCGTTCGCGCTCTTGTCGCCGCGGATGTCGTTCATCTTCGCGAGCTCCTCGAGGCGCTTGACCTCGAGCAGCTTGGTCTGCAGGACGACCATCGCGGCGGCGCGGTTCTGGATCTGCGACCGCTCGTTCTGGCAGCTGACGACGATGTTGGTCGGCAGGTGCGTGATGCGGACGGCGGAGTCGGTCGTGTTGACGCCCTGACCGCCAGGGCCGGACGAGCGGAAGACATCGACGCGGATGTCCTTCTCGTCGATCTCCACGAAGTCCGTGGTCTCCACGACGGGCGTGACGTCCACGGCCGCGAAGGTGGTCTGGCGACGGTTCTGGTTGTCGAACGGGCTGATGCGCACGAGGCGGTGGACGCCGTGCTCCCCGGCCAGCGTGCCGTAGGCGTAGGGCACCTTCACCTGGAACACGACGCTCTTCACGCCGGCCTCCTCGGCCTCCTGCCACTCGAACACGTCGAGCTCGTAGCCGTGCCGCTCCGCCCATCGGTAGTACATCCGCCAGAGCATCAGCGCCCAGTCCTGGGCCTCGGTCCCACCCTGACCAGGGCTGATCTGGACGAGGGCGTGTCGCTCGTCGTACTCGCCCGAGAGCAACGTGCGGACCTCGAAGGTGCCGATCTCCTTGGTGAGGGCCGCGAGCTCGTTGTCGGCCTCGAGGGCCACCCCGTCGTCGGACTCCTCCGCGGCCATCTCGTAGAGCACGGCGAGGTCGTCCATGCGCGAGCGGTAGGTCTCGAGGCGCTTGATGTCGGCCTGCACGACCGACATGCGGCCCGTGATCCGCTGCGCCTTCTCCTGGTCGTCCCACAGCCCCGGCATCCCGGCCTGCTCCTCGAGGTCGACGAGCTCTTCCCGCAGCTTCGGCAGGTCCAGGACCGTCTCGATGCTCGTCAGGGTGCCGTCAAGAGCCTTGAGGTCAGAGGATCGGTCGGCAGCCACGAGAGAGGAGCCTAGTCGTCGACCACGGACCCCGGACGCGACGCAGCCCGCCCCCTGGCGAGAGGAGACGGGCTGCGCCGAGGTCAGACTAGGCCTTCTTGGTCTCCCAGAAGATGGCGTCGATCTGGGCGATGCCGTCGAGCAGCTTCTGGCCGTCGGCCGGGTCGTTGCTCTGCTTGCACGCCGAGGCCTGCTTGATCGTGGTGTTGAACAGCGTGTGCAGGTCCGGGTACTTCTCGAAGTGCGGGGGCTTGAAGTAGTCCGTCCACAGCACGTCGAGGTGGTGCTTGACGAGCTCCGCGCGCTGCTCCTTGATGCCGATGGCGCGAGCCCGGAAGGTGGCGTCCTCGTTCCCCTGGTACTTCTCCTGGACGGCTTTCACGGACTCTGCCTCGATGCGCGCCTGGGCGGGGTCGTAGACGCCGCACGGCAGGTCGCAGTGGGCCGAGACGATCGTCTTGGGGCTGAACAGCATGATGTGTCTCCTACCAGTCGGGTCTTGTACCGACCCTAGTCCGCGAAGGAGCAGGCGTGCGCATCGGGACCGTGCGCGTGAGCGGACCGTCGATGGTGCCCACCCTTCTCAGCGGCGACTGCCTCGTCATCCGGCGGACGAGCCAGGTACGACGGGGCGACCTCGTCGTGGCGCGCTTCCGCTCCCGGCCGACCCTGCTGGTGGTGAAGCGCCTTGCTGAGGAACAGGACGACGGTTGGCTGCTCTCGTCGGACAACCCCTTCGTCGAGGGCCCGAGCGGTGTCGCGGACGTCGAGGCGAAGGTGCTGTTCCGCTACTGGCCCCTGATTCGACGTCGCTAGCTGTAGTTCACCCGATGATCGGAGAGCGCGCCCTCGCGACGGCATGGACCTGGACGCGTCCGACGCCGAGCCAGCCGCCGAAGGGGAGCGTGATGGTGCGGTAGGCGTCGACGACGGCTTCGTCGGCGGCTGCGCCCTCGACGTGCGACACCAGTCGCAGCCCCGGCAGGTCGTTGTCGGCATCGGCCTCGTAGGTCGACACCACATCGCTGACGAGGGCGGAGTCCAGTGGGAGCCTTGTCGCCAGGGCGTTGTCGCGGGTGTCGATCGCCGTACGGTCCGGCTGCTGGGCAGCGGCGAGGGCGGCGCCGTCAGCGGCACTGGACACTCCCCGCTTCGCGAGGATGACGGCGCTGACGTCCACGACCACGGCCACCAGCAGCAGCAGGACGACGCTGAGCCCGATCGTCAGGAACAGGATCGTGCCCTCGTCGTCCTTCACCGGCCGACGCATCACGGCGCCTTGAAGACGTCGACGTACTCGGTGTGGCTCGCGACGACGGGGATCGTCCCGCCGGATCCCTTGCCGAAGACCGCCCCGAGGATCGGCAGCCTGACCCGGTACGTGATGCTCACGCGAACCCGGGACCCGGGGGTCAGGCACGGACCACCGAGGCACGCGAACGTCACGCTGGCCGGGTCGTGGATCCCCTGGTCGCCGAGGGCGAGCACCGCGGCAGCCTTCCCGCGGGCCTCGGCCTGGTCGACGTCGAGCGCCCGGGTGTAGGCGCGACCGGCCTGGCGGGCGGCCTCCGTCGTGCCGAACGCTGCGCGCTGGACGGTGAACACGGCCAGCAGGACGTACACGAGCGGCACCATCAGAAGCACGCTCAGGTAGGTGAACTCGACCAGGGCGTTCCCCGCGTCGTCGCGGCGCCTCATCGCGACTCCTCGAGCGCATGCCCGTGCACCGTGATCGTGACCTGTCCTGTGGGGAGGAACACGATCGGCATCGGGCCCGTGCACCGGATGTCGACGACCGGCGCGCCGTCCAGGTCCCCTCCCGGGACTGCGGCGCAGTCCATCGAGCGGGCGATCGTTGCGCCGAGAGCGTCCTCGATGGCCGACCTGGCCCGCTCCGCCCCGTCGCCCGGCTCACGGTCCGCTGCAGCCCCGAAGCGAGCTCCCTCCGCTGCCGCCGACACCATCACGTTGCGGACGTGCAGGACGATCCCGACCTGGAACACGATCAGGAACAGGACCACGACGAGCACGCTGACGAGCACGAAGTCGACGACGGCCGCGCCCTCGTCGTCGTGCGCGCTCATCTAGGGGTTCTTCACCGAGTTCAGCGCGTTGGTGAGGATGCTCTTGAGCTGGTCGTTGGCGACGCCCCAGATGAGGGTCACGAGGCCAGCGGTCATGATCGTGATCAGGACCCAGCCCGGGACGTCCCCGCGGTCGTCAGAGGCAGCGGCGAGGGCCCGTGCCTGGAGGCGGACGGCGATCTTGGAGGGCGACACGGGTCTACCTGCTTCCTGGCGTGGGCTGAAGGAACAGTGTGACGGCTCTTCCGAGCGGCAACCGGGTGAATCTCGTCGAGAACCGGACAGAGGCGCTCAACCTGCCACCAATCGAAGTCCGTAGAAGCCTGGGAACAGCGCGAACAGCACCGTGACGGGCAGCACGAGGAAGACCACGGGCACCATCATCCCGATCTCACGCCGCCCCGCGGACTCGAGAAGGGCGCGCTTCCCAGCCTCACGGACGTCGACAGCCTGCGCCCGCAGCACCTCCGCCAAGGGGGTGCCGCGCTCGACCGCGATGGCGACACCGTCGACGAACCGGGCGAGCGGTGCCAGGGACGTCCGCCGGGCGATGCCCTCCAGGGCCTGCACGAGAGACGCCCCCGCACGGGCCTCCGCGAGGGCACGGCCCAGCTCCCGGCTCAGCTCGCCGGCAGAGATCCGAGTGACGCGCTCCAAGGCTCCGACAGGTCCTTCGCCTGCGGTGACGGCGAGGGCCAACAGCTCCGCGATCGTGGGGAACTCCTCGAGCATCCGTTCCTCGCGCTGCTGCACCTGCCGGGTGAGGAAGCGGTCCCGGCCGAGCACCCCGAGCACGGTGAACAGGCCGGCGGAGACGATCAGGGCCACGGGACTCGCGCCCGTGCCGGACACGATCGCCAGCAACGCCAGGCCGAAGGCTGCCGCGAGACCGAACCCGCCCCACAAGACCTGCTCCGCCCGGAACTGCTCGACGGTCATCTCCGCACCGATCTGCTCGAGCCTGCGCCGCACGCTGGTCAGGCCCCCCACCCACCGCTCGAGGCCTCTGATGAGGTCCCCCAGCACGGGACCGAGCAGCCGCTCGAAGGTCGGGAAGGGCGTGAGCGCCGGCCGCGTGTGGAGCAGCTTCGAGGGCCGCGGGGTGTCCCGCAGGTAGGGGCCGAGTCGCGCGTCGAGCCGCGGCTTGCGCAACAGCGGAGTCCCGGTCACCGCAAGGAACAAGCCAGTCCCACCCACGACTCCAAGCCCCAGCCCCGCCAGCTCGGCGCTCATCGCAGCACCCGCCGCTCCACGGGCAGCTTCGCGATCCGCATCATGACGCGGTAGGCCGCGAGGCTCACGGCTCCCCCTACGAGCAGCACGACCGCCCCGGCGGGTTCGTTGTACGCCGCAACCGCGCTCGGCTGCGTGGACAGCAGCAGCAGCAGTACCCACGGTGCACAGAGGGCCAGCCGCGCCGCGTTCACGGTCCAGCCCTGTCGCGTCTCGAGCTCGGCGCGAGTCCGCGCGTCCTCGCGCAAGAAGGTCGAGAGGGTACGCAGCAGACGCCCGAGATCCGTGCCGCCCACCTCGCGCGCCATGCGTAGCGCCTCCACGACACGATCCCCGACCGGGTCGGAGAGGTTGGCCTTCAAGTGGTCCAGGGACTCTGCGAAGCGACCTGTGGCGCGGTAGTCCTCCCCGAACCGGCGGAAGGCCGAGCGCAGCTGCTCCGGGCCGCGGATCCCCAGCTGCGTCAGGGCTTCCGGCAGCGAGAGCCCCGCTCGTACTCCGCTTGCGAGGTTGTCGACGGCCTCCGGCCACACCTCCCGCAGCTCGACGCTGCGCAGGGCCCGACGTCTCCGGACGAGGGTGAGCGGCAGGAGCGAGGCGAAGCCGCCGAAAGCGAGCCCGATCACGAAGACCCGGCTCGTCCCGAGCACGATGACGAAGGCAACCAGCCCAAGGGCGACGGAGGCGCCGAGGAGCTGGCCAGGACTCACCCCCTCGATACCGGCCTGGATGAGGAGCTCACGACTGCGCTCCTGCCACCCCTCGCCAGAGGACTTCGCCACAGGCGGAACGGTGCGAGCCCGGTAGACCATGAAGCAGCCGAGCCCGAAGAGCAGGCCGAGGAACGCGCCCATCAGAGCTCCTGAGCCAGCAGCGACGGCAGGTCGATCCCCGCCCACTCGAACCGCTCCTGGTGGGGCGGGTAGCCGTCGGCCCGAGTCAGCTTGCCGTTGCGAGTCACGAACAGGTCAGCGATCTCGACGACGTCGCCCTCCACGCGGCCGGGGACGGCGGCGATCTCGCGCACCCGACGGTGGCCGGCGCCGTCCTTGGCCGTGTGCACCACGATGTCGACGCAGCTCGCCACGGTGGGAACGACGAAGTTGTGGCCCACGTTCTCCCCCGCCAGCAGGGGCAAGGTGCAGAGCTTCACGATGGCCTCGCGAGCGCTGTTGGCGTGGATGCTGCACATCCCGGGAAGTCCGCTGTTCAAGGCGATCAGCAGGTCCAACGCCTCTTCCTGCCTGACCTCCCCCACGATGATGCGGTCCGGCCGCATGCGGAGGGCTTCCTTGACCAGACGGCGGAGCTGGATCTCGCCCGTGCCCTCGAGGTTCGCCTGCCGGGTCTGCATGGACACCACGTCTGGCAGCCCGATCTTGAGCTCGAAGACCTCTTCGCAGGTGATGACCCGCTCGCGGCCTGGGATGGCGCCCGCAAGGCAGTTGAGGAGGGTGGTCTTCCCGGCCTGCGTGCCTCCGGCGACGATGACGTTCAGCCCGGAGACAACGGCGGCCTCGAGGAAGCGAGCAGCCTGCGGGGTGATCGTCTGAAGCGAGACGAGCTCATCCATCGTGTTCGCAGTCAGGACGAACTTCCGGATGTTGACGGACCAGTGCTGCCGCGTGATGTCGGGGATGACGACGTGCAGGCGCGAGCCGTCGGGGAGCATCGCGTCGACGAAAGGCGTGCTCAGGTCAACCCGGCGGCCCGTCGTCTTGAGCATCTTCTCGACGAGATCACGGACCTGGCCGGCCTCGAGGATCGTGGTCGTCAGCTCGGAGCGGCCGCGCTTGGCGACGAAGACGCGTCCGGGCTCGTTGATCCAGATCTCCTCCACCGTCGGATCGTCGAGGTGGCGCTGCAAGGGGCCGTAGCCGGCGACCGCGTCGTACACCGCTCGTGCGGCGACCTTCGGGTCAGGCAGCGCGGGAAGGCTGCTGGTGAGCGAGCGGTCGTCGTAGTCCGCGACGACCTCTTCCACGAGCCGGCGCACCGCCGCTCGGTCCAGGAACGGGTCGATGCCACGGCGGCGGACGAGCTCCCGGACCTCGCTCTCGACCGCATCGACCCCCGTCACCCGCCGAAGGCTAGGGGAACCTGACAGCACCCTGCTACGGGGGTTGTGGACAGCCCTGACGGGAGCAGGACCGGTCTGCGGTCAGTCGGGGTGGCCCGCACCGAAGGTGACGTCGATCTGCTCGAAGCCCTTGCTGCGCTGGGCCTGTGCCTGCTCCCGGTAGGACCGCTCGTCCGCCTGGGTCAGCTCGACGTCATCGGTCAGCGGAGTCAGCAGGGATCGGGGGAACAGCCGGTCCACGCGCACGGCGTTGCCCTCGGCGCAGAGCACGACGACCAGTGCAGTGAGGTACAGGAACGCGATCAGGCCCAGCACCAAGGCGAACACGCTGTTCGTCGAGCTGGCGTGCTTGATGACGTGCGTGACGTAGCCCTTGCCGAACAGCTGCATCAGCTGCCAGGCGGAGGCTGCCGCGAGAGCCCCCGGGAGCACGTCCCGCACGGTGAGCGGCCGCGCAGTCGCGATGCGGAAGGCCAAGACGAACGCAACACCGTTCACCGCCATCGACCCCAGCAGCACCACGGCGCGCAGCAGCACGCCGTAGCCCCCGGCGCCGGTCCCGATGGCCGAGAGCCCCGTCGTGAGGAGGACCGCAAGGCCGACGGTCCCGAGCAGCAGCAGTCCCCGGCCACGCGCCAGCAACGGGTTCGGACGGTTGTTCTTCGGCACAGACCAGATGGTGTTCATCGCCGACTGGCCGGCGACGGCCACCCCGAGTCCGCCGTACAGGGCACCCAGCGCGCCGATCACGACGGCTGCCGTACCGCCGTTCAGCTGCTGCGGTGTTGTCAGCTGGCGCCCGATCACCGGGAACTGCGCCAGGGCTGAGGTGAGCACCTCCTGCTGCAGGTGCGGGTGGCCCTGCAGCACCACGCCCAGCAGCGTCGAGGCGAGCAGCAGCAACGGGAACAGCGACAGGAAGCTGTAGTAGGTGATGAGGGCCGCGAGGTGGCCGCCGCCGTCGTCGAAGAACTTGTAGAGC
Source organism: Frankiales bacterium (assembly GCA_025464795.1). Classification (GTDB taxonomy): domain Bacteria; phylum Actinomycetota; class Actinomycetes; order Mycobacteriales; family SCTD01; genus RYN-111. The sequence continues at coordinate 2,900 of JAODNB010000092.1, read as the reverse complement.
ACGGCGAGGGGGTAGCCAGCCCCGTCGTGGCGCTGCTGGAAGGCGTCGACCCGGTCAGTGAGGCTCACCTGGCAGTCCTCTCCGTCGGCTCTGGTCCCAACCCTCTCTGGCCCGGGCGCGGTTGCGATCGTGATCTTGCGGGGACAACCCGAGCGTGCCCCCTGACGACGACCTCCCCGCCCGGCTGGATCGCACGGTCTCAGCCGTCAAGGAGGCCGATGAAGCCGCTCGCCAGACCTCCCGTGTCGTGGAGGCAGCGGAGCAGGAGGTGCCCACTCCGGCGACCCATCAGGCGGCCGAGGCCGCTCAGGAGTCGGAGGCTGCCGCCGATGCGGCGCTCGAGGAGGCGCGCGCGGCCGAGCAGGAGGCGCTGGCCGAGGCCGAGGCCGCCGACGAGCTGCTGCTGGACAAGGAGGCCCGCGAGCTCGCAGCCCAGGTCACCGAGGAGCAGCCGTTCGGGCTGCCCGGCCGCAAGGGCGACCGGAACTCGCCTTTTCGTTGGGGGTTCGCCGTCACGGCCGGTGCGCTGGTGGCTCTCGTGCTGGGCCAGGCGCTCGCCACCGTGGAGCACCAGCTGCTGCTGGTGCTCATGGCTGCCTTCATCGCCATCGGGCTGGACCCCGCGGTGGGGTTCCTCGTCCGACGCGGCATGCGTCGCGCCTTTGCCGTGGCCATCATCGTCTTCACGTTCCTCGGCGCGGTCGGGGCGTTCGTCGCTGCGGCCATCCCTCCCCTGGTCACTCAGGGCAGCCAGCTGTCGGACAAGGCGCCGTCCTACCTCCAGCAGCTCAACGACCAGCACAGCTTTCTCGGACGGCTGAACCTGAAGTACCACGTGGCCGACCACCTCGAGAAGCAGGTGTCGGGCGGCGGGATCACGGCAGGCGGAGTCCTGCACGCCGGCACGGTCGTCCTCAGCGCCACGTTCGAGACGGTCATCGTGCTCGTGCTCGTCATCTACTTCCTCGCCGACCTGACCAAGATCAAGAACACGCTGTACCGGCTGGCACCGAAGCACCGTCGTCCCCGGGTCGGTCTGCTCGGCGACGAGATGATCTCCCGCGTCGGCGGGTACGTGCTCGGCAACGTCCTCACCTCGCTGGTCGCGATCATCGGCAACTACGTCGTCCTGCTGGCCCTCGGCGTCCCGTACGCGCTGGTGCTCTCGATCCTGGTCGGGGTCCTGGATCTCGTACCCCTGGTCGGTTCCACCGTCGGAGGCGCGATCGTCGCGCTGGTCGCGCTCGCGACGACCTCCGGGACGGCTGCGCTGATCACCATCGGCTATCACGTGGCGTACCGCCTGTTCGAGGACTACTGGCTCATCCCCCGGGTCCTGCGCAAGACGGTCGACGTGAGCCCGGTCGTCACGGTGATCGCCGTGCTCCTCGGAGGAGCTCTGCTCGGGATCACCGGTGCGGTGCTCGCGGTACCGGTTGCTGCCGCGATCCAGCTCGTCCTCGTCGAGGTCGTCTACCCGCAGCGCGACGCCGACACCGCATAGCAGCGAGGGTTGTGCTCCGCCGGCCTTGGGCACGCATCCCGTGATGAGCACCTCGGTCCCGCGACAGCCGAACGACGACTTCGTCGCGCGACACCGCTCGATGGACGAGCGGCTCGAGGAGGCGTTCGCCCGCTACGAGGCCGCCTGCTTGGACCTGCAACCGACGGCCCTGTTCCGCGCGCGGCTCGACCTCGCGCTGCTGCTGTGGACCGGGGAGGAGCTGCCCCCGATGGCCGTGCGCACGCAGCTGGTCCTGGACACCGAGCAGCTGGTGGAGGAGACACCGCCGCTCGCCTGAAGCGGGCGACGTGACGGATGCCACACTCATTGCATCCCCTGCAAAGTTGCAGTCGGTGCAGTCACTGGCCGATGCTGAGGGCATGGCCTTGGGACTTCGGGAGCGCAAGAAGCTCGCCACCCGGCAAGCGCTGGCGGCTGCGGCCCTGCACCTGGCCGCTGAGCGGGGCGCCGACGCCGTCACCGTCGAGGACATCGCTGCTGCTGCGGACGTCTCGCCGCGAACCTTCTTCAACCACTTCGCCACCAAGGAGGAGGCGTTCGTCGCCGACGACCTGGATCGCGCCAAGGAGCTCCTGGAGCGTCTGCGTCAGGAGCCCCTGGAGGCCGACCTCTGGGGGACGCTGGTGCGCATGCTCGCTGAGCACCTGGACGAGGCCGTCTACCTCGATCGCCGTCAAGCCCTGGCCCTGCACGCGATCCGCACCAGCCCCGCCGTCCTCACCCAGCAGTTCCTCCAGTACGCAGGCCTCGAGGTCGACCTCGTCGCCGAGATCGCCCGGCGCACGCACGAACCTGCCAGCGGGTTGCAGCCGAGGCTGCTCGCTGCCTCGCTGGTGGCTGCGCTGCGCACCGCGGTCGACACCTGGATCGAGCTGAGCGAGGACCCGACACCACGGCGCCTGTTCGAGACCGCCGCTGCCCAGCTCGCCCCCGCCTTCCCCACCAAGAAGTCCTAAGGACACGCCATGGCCTCGCGTCTCTATGCCCTCGGTCGCTTCTCCTACCGGCACCGCCGCCTGGTCGCGCTGGCCTGGCTGGCTGTCCTGGTGGGCCTCGGCGTCTCGGCTGCGACCCTCAAGGGCGCGTACTCGACGCAGTTCTCGGTGCCGGGTACGGAGTCGCAACGGGCCATCGACACGCTGCAGACCCGCTTCCCCGAGGCTGGCCTGGACCTCGCCACTGCGAACGTCGTCATCGCGGCGCCCAAGGGCCAACGCGTCGACCTGCCTGCGCGAAAGGCCGCGATCTCTGCGATCGTCGCTGACCTGAAGGACAGCGAGCACGTCAAGGCGGTCAGCGACCCGCTCGACCCGGAGGGCGGGCTCAGCCCCGACGGCCGCATCGCCGTCGCGCGGGTGTCCTACGACGTCAGCCA
>JAODNB010000083.1 GCA_025464795.1 Frankiales bacterium | reverse complement strand
GCTCTGGACGTGCTCGGGCCGCAGGCCGTCGAGAGCTACGTGATCTCGATGACTCAAGGCGCCGACGACGTGCTGGCCGCTGTCGTCCTCGCGCGCGAAGCGGGCCTGGTCGACCTCCCTGACGAGCTCGCGCGCATCGGGTTCGTGCCGCTGCTCGAGACGGTCGAGGAGCTCGACAAGGCCGATGAGATCCTCACGGCGCTGCTCGCCGACCCGGCCTACCGGAAGCTGGTCTCGCTCCGCGGGGACGTGCAGGAGGTGATGCTCGGCTACAGCGACAGCAACAAGGCAGGCGGCATCGCGACCTCGCAGTGGCAGATCCACCGGGCGCAGCGTCGGGCGCGAGACGTGGCGCTCGGCTTCGGTGTGCGGCTGCGCTTCTTCCACGGCCGCGGGGGGTCGGTCGGTCGGGGTGGCGGTCCGACGTACGAGGCCGTGATGGCGCTGCCCAACGGCGCCTTGGACGGTGAGATCAAGCTGACCGAGCAGGGCGAGGTCATCAGTGACAAGTACGCACTGCCGGTCCTCGCCCGGGAGAACCTCGAGCTGCTGGTCGCGGCCTCCCTCGAGGCGACCGTCTTGCACAAGACGGCCCGCCGCAGCGATGTCCAGGGCGAGCGCTGGGACGCCGTGATGACCGTCGTCTCCGATGCGTCCCACGCCCGCTACCGGGCGTTCGTCGAGGACCCGTCGCTGCCGGACTACTTCCTCGCCTCCACCCCCGTGGACCTGCTCGGCAGCCTCAACATCGGGTCGCGTCCTGCACGTCGTCCTGACAGCGGTGGTGGGGTCGAGGGACTGCGCGCGATCCCGTGGGTCTTCGGCTGGACGCAGTCCCGGCAGATCGTCCCTGGCTGGTACGGAGTGGGCACCGGGCTGCAGGCTGCCGACGACGAGCTGGAGGTGCTGAGGGAGATGTACGCCGACTGGCCGTTCTTCCGTGCCTTCCTGTCGAACGTCTCGATGACGCTGGTCAAGACCGACCTGTCCATCGCTTCGCACTACGTCTCACGACTGGTCCCGCAGGAGCTGAGGCACCTGTTCGAGACAGTCCAGGAGGAGCACGCGCTGACCGTGTCCAAGGTGCTCGAGGTCACCGGCGAGGCGGCGCTCCTCGACAGCGACCCGGTGCTCCGCCAGACCCTGAGGACCCGGGAGACCTACCTCGAGCCGCTCCACCACCTGCAGATCGAGCTGCTCGCCCGGGCGCGTGCAGGGGAGTCCGATCCCTTGCTGGATCGGGCCCTTCTGCTCACCGTCAACGGCGTGGCCGCCGGGATGCGCAACACCGGCTGACCCCGGCCCGCCGCCCTGATCAGTCGCGACCGGTTCTGGTTGCGCTCGACTCCCGAACGATGAAGTAGATATGGGTCAGGTCGCAACCGGTTGTGCAGCGCGAAGGCCCCGCGGCCGTGAGGGCTCAGAAGTCGCCGGAGGCCTTGCGCAGGTCCTCGAGGACGTTCACGAGCGTGGTCACCCGGCGGGGCGTCAGCCCTGTCTGCGTGAAGACGTCGCGGTTGAGGACCTCGGTCGCCTTGAGCCCCGTCTCGCGACCTGCTTCGGTCACCTCGACCAGGGTCGCCCGGCCGTCGGTGGGGTGCGGGCGGCGGACGACCAGACCCTCGGACTGCAGCCGGTCCACCGCGTTGGTGATGGAGGTGGGATGGACCTGGAGGCGCTCGCTGGCCTTCTTGATGGGCATCGAGCCCCTGCTGCTGAACACCAGGAGCATGAGCAGCTCGTAGCGCGCGAACGTCAGGTCGAACGGCTTCAACGCGTCGTCGACGCGGGCCTGGAAGATCTGCTGCGCCCGCATCACGGAGGTGACCGCCGCCATGCCCTCGGCCGCGTCCGGCCAGCCGTGGTCCTCCCACTTCGCGCGCGCCAGCGCGATGGTGTCTCGTGACATTGCTTCGGTCCCTCGCGCCTAGACGTTCCGCCTGTACTGCCCGCCCACCTCGAAGAAGGCGTCGCTGATCTGACCCAGCGAGCAGGACCGCACGGCCTCCATGAGCGCCTCGAAGACGTTGCCTCCGGTGGTTGCCGCCTCCTGGAGCTTCGCCAGGGCTGCCGGCGACTCGCCCTGGTGCGCGGCGTGGAAGGCGTGCAGCCGGTCAAGCTGCGACTTCTTCTCGTCCTCTGTCGCCCGGGCCAGCTCGACCGTGTGCGGCGGCTCGTCCGACTCGGGTGCGAGGAAGGTGTTGACGCCGATCAGGGGCAGCGAGCCGTCGTGCTTGCGGTGCTCGTAGAGCATCGACTCGTCCTGGATCCGGCCGCGCTGGTAGCCGGTCTCCATCGCGCCCAGCACGCCGCCGCGCTCGGCGATCCGGTCGAACTCCGCGAGCACCGCGGCCTCGACGAGATCAGTGAGCTCGTCGACGACGTACGAGCCCTGCAGGGGGTTCTCGTTCGTCGACAGCCCCCACTCCTTGTCGATGATCATCTGGATCGCGAGGGCCCTGCGGACGGACTCCTGAGTCGGGGTCGTGACGGCCTCGTCGTAGGCGTTGGTGTGCAGCGAGTTGGCGTTGTCGTACAGCGCGCACAGGGCCTGAAGGGTCGTGCGGATGTCGTTGAAGTTCATCTCCTGCGCGTGCAGGGACCTGCCTGACGTCTGCACGTGGTACTTCAGCTTCTGCGACCGGTCCGCCGCGCCGTACTTCTCCTTCATCGCGATGGCCCAGATGCGCCGGGCGACGCGGCCCATGACGGTGTACTCCGCATCCATGCCGTTGCTGAAGAAGAACGACAGGTTCGGGGCGAAGTCGTCGATGCTCATGCCGCGCGCCAAGTAGGCCTCGACGTAGGTGAAGCCGTTGGCCAGCGTGAACGCCAGCTGGCTGATGGGGTTCGCCCCGGCCTCGGCGATGTGGTAGCCGGAGATGCTGACGGAGTAGAAGTTCTGCACCCTGTTGTCGACGAAGTACTGCTGGATGTCGGCCATCGCCCGAAGCGCGAACTCGGTGCTGAAGATGCAGGTGTTCTGGCCCTGGTCCTCCTTGAGGATGTCCGCCTGCACGGTGCCGCGGACGTTCTGCAGGACCCACTGCTTCACAGCAGCGGGGTCGGCATCGGGCTGCTTCTCGAGCTGCTGGTCGATCGCGGTGTTGAGGAACATCGCCAGGATGGTCGGCGCCGGTCCGTTGATCGTCATCGACACCGAGGTCGTCGGAGAGCACAGGTCGAAGCCGTCGTAGAGCACCTTCATATCGTCGAGCGTCGCGATGCTGACGCCGGACGTGCCGACCTTGCCGTAGATGTCGGGGCGGGGGTCGGGATCGCGCCCGTAGAGCGTCACCGAGTCGAAGGCCGTGCTGAGGCGGGTCGCCGGCTGGCCCTCGCTGAGGACCTTGAAGCGCTTGTTGGTGCGGAACGCGTCACCCTCGCCGGCGAACATCCGGGCCGGCGCCTCGCCCACCCGCTTGAACGGGAAAACCCCTGCTGTGTAAGGGAAGTAGCCCGGGAGGTTCTCGCGGCGCAGAAAGCTGACGAGGTCGCCGTGGTCGCTGAGCCGTGGGACGGCGACGCGGCGGACCTGGTTGCCCGACAGCGTCTCTCGGGTCAGCGGCGTGTGGATCTCCTTGCCGCGGACGGTATAGACGAGCTCGTCGCCGGAGTACTCCTCCACGCGGGCCGGCCAGGCGTCCAGCTGCGCCTGGACGTCCTCGTCGACCCTGGTGGACGCGAGCAGCCCATCGAGCTCACCGGTCTCTGAGACGAGGGCACGAGCCGTCGACAGGTGCTGGCGCCGGCGAGCCAGCTCGGCCTGCTGAGCGGTCGTGTGGTGGTAGCTGCGGATGGTGTGCGTGATCTCGGCGAGGTACCGCTCGCGGGCCGCCGGCAGCACCGACGTCAGACCGGTGGAGGTCTTCGTCGTGACGTGCGGGAGGACTCCCTCGCCGGCTTTGAGCCCCTTGCCGACGAGCAGCGCCTTCAGCTCCTGGTAGAGCGCCGTGACGCCGTCGTCGTGGAAGCGCGCGGCGCTGGTGCCGAAGACCGGCATCGCGTCGAACGCCCCGCTCGAGCCGCTGCGGTTGCGGGCCATCTGGCGCTGGACGTCGCGGCGCGCGTCCTCCGCCCCGCGGCGCTCGAACTTGTTGATGGCGACGACGTCGGCGTGGTCGAGCATGTCGATCTTCTCGAGCTGGCTGGACGCGCCGTACTCCGGCGTCATGACGTAGAGGGACACGTCGCAGTAGTCGGTGATCGTGCCGTCACCCTGACCGATGCCGGGGGTCTCGATGATGACGAGGTCGTAGCCGGCGGCCTTGCAGGCGTTGATGGCGTCGTGCAGCTTCTCCGGCACCGGAGCCCCCGAGGTGCGGGTGGCCATGGAGCGGAAGTAGATGTCGCTGCCCGCGAGGGAGTTCATGCGGATGCGGTCACCGAGCAGGGCTCCGCCGCCCTTGCGCCGGGTCGGGTCGATGGCGAGCACCGCTACCCGGAGCTTGTCCTCGAGGTCGAGGCGGAAGCGACGGAGCAGCTCGTCGGTGAGCGAGCTCTTGCCGGAACCACCGGTGCCGGTGATGCCGAGCACGGGTACCGGCCGGGCAGCCTCGGCGACGTTCTCAGCGAGCTCGGGGGAGCGGCCGGCTTCGAGCACCGTGATGGCCCGCGCGAGGGCGACGGGGTTGCCACCGACGACGTCCTCCACGGACGGCGGGGTCGCTGCCAGGTCGGTGTCGCACGCGGCGACAAGGGTGTTGATCATCCCGGCGAGGCCCAGGCGCTGCCCCTCCTCGGGCGCGAAGATCTTCACGCCCCGGCTCGCGAGCAGCGCGATCTCCTCGGGAACGATGACGCCACCACCCCCGCCGAAGACCTGTACGTGGCCGGCTCCGAGCTCCCGGAGCCGCTCCACGAGGTAGGTGAAGTACTCGACGTGGCCGCCCTGGTAGGAGCTGACGGCGACGCCCTGCACGTCCTCCTGCAGCGCCGCCTGCACGACGGCCTCGACGCTGCGGTCGTGGCCGAGGTGGATGACCTCGACCCCCTGGGACTGCAGCACGCGGCGCATGATGTTGATCGCCGCGTCATGCCCGTCGAACAGGGACGCCGAGGTGACGAAGCGAACGGGGTTCACCGGTACGTGCAGAGGCACAACGATCTCCTGCATTAGTTGGTCCCATGAATATAACTGGACGTCCTCGTACCTGGCCAGTGACAGATGCGAGGACGTCCTCGTATATTGAGCCCATGTCCACCGCTTACTCACTGTCCGAGGATCACGTCGCCCTGCGCGACACGGTCCGCCAGCTGGTCGCCGACAAGATCACGCCGTACGCGGCTGTGGTCGACGAGCGTGCGACGTTCCCTCAGGAGGCCTACGACGCGCTCCTCGCGGCGGACCTGCACGCGGTGCACGTGCCGCTGGAGTACGGCGGGAACGGTGCTGATGCGCTCGCGACGTGCCTGGTCATCGAGGAGGTCGCGAGGGGCTGCGCCTCCTCGTCCTTGATCCCCGCGGTCAACAAGCTCGGGTCGCTGCCCGTGCTGCTCGTCGGCACCGAGCAGCAGAAGCAGGACTGGCTCGGCCCGCTCGCCTCGGGCGAGGCGCTGTTCTGCTACGCGCTGTCAGAGCGCGAGGCAGGCTCGGACGTGGCGTCGATGAAGACCCGCGCTGTCCTCGACGGCGACACCTGGGTGCTCAGCGGCGTGAAGTGCTGGATCACGAACGCGGGGGAGGGCGACTCCTACACCGTCTTCGCCGTCACCGACCCGGACGCCAAGCGCGGTCAGCACATCTCGGCGTTCCTCGTGAGCAAGACCGACGAGGGCGTCTCCTTCAGCGCCGGCGAGAAGAAGATGGGCATCAAGGGCTCCCCGACCCGTGAGGTCGTTCTCGACAACGTGCGGCTGCCCGCTGACCGCCTCCTCGGCGTGCGCGGCGGGGGCATGGCCCTCGCCATGCGCACCCTGGACCACACCCGCGTGACGATCGCCGCGCAGGCGGTCGGCATCGCGCAGGGCGCGCTGGACCTGGCCGCCTCCTACGTCAAGGAGCGCCACCAGTTCGGCAAGGCCATCGCGGACTTCCAGGGCATCCAGTTCATGCTGGCCGACATGGCGATGAAGCTCGAGGCTGCACGGCAGCTCACCTACTGCGCAGCCGCCAAGTCCGAGCGGGGCGACGCAGACCTGACCTACTTCTCCGCAGCCGCGAAGTGCTTCGCCTCCGACACCGCGATGGCTGTCACCGTCGACGCGGTGCAGCTTCTCGGCGGCTACGGCTACACCCGGGACTTCCCGGCCGAGCGCCTCATGCGCGACGCGAAGATCACCCAGATCTACGAGGGCACCAACCAGGTCCAGCGCATCGTGCTGGCCCGCGAGCTCCTGAAGGCGACTCGATGAGCTTCCAGAACGTCGCAGTGATCGGTGGCGGCACCATGGGTGCAGGCATCGCCGAGGTGACCGCCAAAGCAGGGTGCGACGTGATCGTGCTCGAGGTGTCCGAGCCTGCCGTCGAGGCCGGCCGCACGCGGATCGGCGGATCGCTCGCCAAGGCGCTGCGCAACGGTCGCATCGACGAGGCCGAGCACGACGCGGTGCTCGGTCGCATCCGCTTCGTCACCGACTACGCCGAGCTGCACGACCGCGACCTGGTCATCGAGGCGGCGCCCGAGAGCGCGGAGCTGAAGTTCGAGATCTTCCGCACCCTGGACGCCGTCGTGCAGCCGAACGCGGTCCTCGCCTCCAACACGAGCAGCATCCCGCTCGTCAAGATGGCCGCCGTCACCAAGCGTCCCACTCAGGTCGTCGGTGTGCACTTCTTCAACCCGGTGCCCGTGCTGCCGCTCGTCGAGATCGTCGAGTCCCTCCTGACGAGCCAGGACACCCTGCTCGCGGTCACGGACTTCGCCGAGAAGACCCTGCACAAGCAGACCATCCGCTCCAAGGACCGGGCCGGCTTCGTCGTGAACGCGCTGCTCGTGCCGTACATCCTGTCCGCCGTCCGCATGCTCGAGTCGGGCTTCGCCTCCGCCGAGGACATCGACCTCGGCATGGTCAAGGGCTGCGCCCACCCGATGGGCCCGCTGGCCCTCGCCGACCTCATCGGGCTCGACACCTGCGCCGCCATCGCCGAGTCGATGTACGCCGAGTTCAAGGAGCAGCTGTTCACCCCGCCGCCCCTGCTGCTCCGGATGTGCGAGGCCGGCCTGCTCGGCCGGAAGTCGGGCCGGGGCTTCTTCTCCTACGCCTGAGTTCCATCCTGACCAGGGACGCCCGAGATGTCCTGAGCACCACGGACTAGTCACGTTGGAGTGCACTACTCGCGGCGCTGGACTGTGGTTGCGAATCACATAGCCGCAGCACGGCAGGGCCCCCAGCCTTCGTGCATGTCGAACTCCCGCAGTGGGCGCTACGCGCTCCTCCTTGTCAGCGCTGTCGTCCTCACCGGTTGCGGCAGCACCGTCCAGTCGAAGGGGCTGGCCCCACAGGCGGACGGCGTCTCGCAGAGCCCCCTCACCGTCCCGCAGGTCACGACCACGCGGGCCGCGCAGGACCCGATGCTGGGGACTGCTCCCGTCATCGCACCGGGGGCCCGTACGGCCACCGGCACCGCGAGCGCCCCGACCGGCTCGGGCGCCGCCACAACCACGAGCCCGGTCACCGGCACGGTGGACACGGTGAACACAGTGGTCACCGGCACCAAGACCGCCACGGGTCCGATCACGACGACCAAGACCGTCACCGGCACCATCATCAAGACCGCGGCGCCTGTGGTTCCGGCGACGGGCCGCGGCTGGGACAAGGACTACGTCTACATCGGCGTCGTGACGCAGAAGGACGTCAACGCCGTGGCCAAGCAGCTCGGCCTCAAGAGCATCGACGGCGGTGACCAGGAGGGCGAGTCCACCGCCATGGCCAACGCCATCAACGCGAACGGAGGCATCTTCGGTCGCAAGGTCAAGCTGGTCTTCCACGACCTGAACTCCAACGACGTCGTCGCGACGCCGGAGACGGTGGGTGCGAGCACCTGCCAGTACTTCGCGCAGGACCGCCAGGTCGTGGCCATCCTCAGTCCTGCTGGTGGGATCGACGTCCCGAGCTTCCGTGCCTGCCTCGCGAAGAACAAGATCGCGCTGTTCAGCGTCGCCACGGGCCCGATGGACAACGTCATCGGCCAGTCCCTTGCGCCCTACTACTACTCGATGGCGGCGCCCTCCTGGAACTCCCTCGCTCCTGTGCTGGTCAGCACGCTGAAGAGCCAGGGCTACTTCACGCCGTGGAACGTCGCGACGAACCAGGCCGGCACCGCGAAGGTGAAGGTCGGTGTCCTGGTCGGCACCACGGATGTCGCCGCGCGGATCGGCAACCTGGTCGCGAACAGCCTGCGCGCGCAGGGCCAGGACGTCCTGGTGCTCGCCAACGACCCGAAGGACTTCCAGGCGGCCGTCCTGAAGCTGAGCGGCAGCGGCGTCACGCACCTGATCATCCCGGACGGGGGTCAGCTGGCCTTCGTGCTCACCGCAGCCACGCAGAAGTACTTCCCGCGCTACGGCCTGTCATCCGTCAACGCGCCGACGGCCGTGCTTGAGCCCAACGTCCCGCAGCAGTTCCTGCACGGTGCTGTAGGTGTCGGCTGGTCGCCCTCGCTCGACGTCGCGGACGCCAACGACCCGGGTGACTCCAGCATCGCGGAGACCACCTGCCACAGCCTCCTGTCGAAGGCGGGCTTCGACTTCGCCGGCCGCCGTCTTGCCGAGGGCATCGCCCTCTCCTACTGCGACGGGATGCGGATCATCTCCGAGGGCGCCACGGCCGGCGGCGGTCTCACCCCGCTGAACATCTACGCCGGCGTCCTCGCCATCGCTCCGACGTTCAAGAGCGCCCTGAGCTTCGGCAGCGGTCTGAACGCCACGCACCTGACCGTCCCTGGTGCCGTCCGCCCGTTCCGCTACGTCGACAGCTGCTCGTGCTTCCGCTACTCGAGCAGCAAGAACATCAGCCTCTGACGGACGTCCAGGTTGTCACAGGCACCCCGTCCGCCTCCGCGGACGGGGTGCCTGCTGCACTGTGAGGGACATGGGAACCTTTCTCGTCGTGGGTGAAGCGCTCGTCGACGTCGTCACCGACGCGGCCGGTGTCACCGTCGCGCGTCCTGGCGGAAGTCCGGCGAACGTCGCGGTCGGTCTCGGGCGCCTGGGCCATCAGGTCACTCTGCTCACGGCGCTGGGGGACGACGAGCGCGGCAGGGAGGTCCAGGCGCATGTGGAGGCGTCGCACGTCAGGGTCGTCGCAGCGCCGCTGGCTCGCACGGCGGTCGCTCATGCGCAGCTCGACGAGCACAAGGCGGCGACGTACTCCTTTGACATCCAGTGGGACCTGAGCAGCGCGGCAGACCCCGGCCCTGCTGACTGGCTCCACCTCGGGTCCATCGGCGCGACCCTCGAACCCGGCGGCACCCAGGTCCTGGAGCTGGCCCGGAGGTTCGAGGGGATCGTGAGCTACGACCCGAACTGCCGCCCGCTCCTGATGATCGAGCCACGGGTGCGGGTCGAGGAGCTCGTTGCCGTCTGTGACGTCGTGAAGCTGAGCGACGAGGACTGCGCCTGGTTGTTCCCGGGCGAGACCGAGGAGTCCGTCGCCCAGCGCTGGCTGGCGCTCGGGCCCTCCCTGGTGGTGGTGACCCGCGGGTCCAGCGGCGCTCAGGCCTGGACGCGCACCGGTGCGCTGTGGGTCGACGCTGCCGCCGGCGGCCCGGTCGTCGACACGGTCGGTGCCGGAGATGCCTTCATGGCGGGGCTGCTCGCCGCCCTCGTGGACAGCGACCTGGAAGCCTTGGGCCCGGAGGACCTGCAGGCAGCACTGGTACGGGCGAGCAGCGTCGCGCGACGCACCTGCGAGCGGGTGGGCGCCGATCCTCCGTGGGCCGCGCAGCTCTGAGGGCGGAAGTGCCCACCGCGACGGCTCAGCAGTGTGGGCCCTGTCCGTCGCCTGAGGCAGCCTGCCGCCGTAGCGTGGGCCCATGACTGTGCGCACCCCTGCAACCTCCGTCGTCGCCGGCCTCACGGTCGTCGAGTGGCCTGGCTCCGGTCCCACCCTGTTCTGCCTGCCCGGGCTCGGTGGCAGCGGACGGACCTGGTCCGCTCTCGCCGAAGACCTCCCCGGGGCTCGCATCCTGTCGGTGGACCTGCGGGGCCGGGGGGACGGCCAGGGGATGGCCGGCCCGACCGGGCTGCTCGCCCACGCCAAGGACGTGGCGTCGATCCTCGAGGAGCTCGACCTCACCGACGTCGTGGTCGTGGGGCACTCGATGGGTGCCTACCTCGCGTTGCTGGTGGCGCAGGAGGCTCCCAGCCGCGTGAGCAGGCTGGTCTGCGTCGACGGCGGTATCCGCCCGGCGTTCCCGTTCTTCATGACCGCGGGCCTCGTGAAGCTGATGTTCCGCAAGCAGCTCGGCAGCATGGACAAGGAGTGGCCGAGCATGGCTGCGGTGGCCAAGAAGGCGCGGCTCGGCAAGATGCTCGGCTCGCGTCCCGACCTCAACGACCGCATTCTCGCGATGCTCGAGGCCGACATGGCGACCTCGCCGTCGGGCACCCTGCGTCCCCGTCTGGACGTGCAGCGCGCTGCCGAGGACGCGGTGGACTGCTTCTTCGGCCCGGACGTGCTGACGGGGCTGGAGAACCTCAAGGTCCCGGCAGAGCTCTTCCTCGCAGAGAACAAGCAGGCCGACGGACAGAAGCCCTTCATCTCCGACGCGGCTGTGGCCCCGTGGACGGCCAGGAACCCCCTGATCACCGTGCGGCGCGTGAAAGGCAACCACGTCACGGCGCTGTTCGCGCCCGAGGTCGTGGCTGCCTGCACCCGGTAGTGGTGCGATCCTCCATGGCGAAGGCTGAGGTGTAGAGGTCTTGGCCGTTCTTGCGGGGGCGTTGCCGCCGTAGCGTTCAGGCCATGACCAGCACCCTGCAGCACGTCGACGTCCCCGGCGGTGCCCTGGCCGTCGAGACGATCCAGGGAGTCTCGGACCCCGTGCTCGCCATCCACGGGATCAGCAGCCAGCGCAAGCTCTGGAACTGGCTGCACGCCGAGGCACCCGACCTCACCCTCGTGGCCGTGGACCTCCGCGGCCGCGCAGACAGCGTCGAGGTGCAGGGCCCGTCCTCGGTGCAGCAGCACGCCGAGGACCAGATCGCTGTGCTCGACGCCCTCGGTCTCGATCGGGTGCACGTCTGCGGGATGTCGATGGGCGGGTTCGTCGCGGTCGAGCTGGCCGCCACCCACCCGGAGCGGGTCGCGAGCCTCGTCCTCGTCGACGGCGGACCGTCGATGACCCCCCCGGCCGGGCTGACCCCCGAGCTCGTTCCCGCCGTCTTCGCCGATCGCCTCAGCCGGCTGGGCAAGGACTGGGGCTCGGTCGAGGAGTACGCCGCGTTCTTCACCGCCAACACCGCGCCGCTGCTGGATCCCACGGACCCGCTCCTGCTGGACTACCTGGCTCACGACCTCCGCGCCGGCAGGGTCCGGCTCTCGAGCGAGGCCCTGGTCGCGGACGCCCAGAGCATCTTCTTCGGACAGAGCCGCCTGGACGAGGTGACCGTCCCGATGCGCTGGCTGGTCGCTGAGTGGAGCACCGGGGCGGGCACGCCCGGCGCGTACAGCCCGGAGATGGTGGAGGCCCTGCGCGGTCGCTTCGTGACCATCCGTCGCGTCGCGGGTGTGGACCACGCCGGCAGCATCATGACGAAGACCGGCGCCGTCGTGACCGCGGAGCTGCTGAGCGAGGCGCTGGCATGACGGCCCTTCCCGTGCCGTCGGGTACCGAGATGCTGCTGGAGCTGCTGGGCCGCGGGATCCCCGCGGACCGGCTGGTGGTCGACCGCGACGTCCTGTCGAGCATCAGCCACGACGAGGCGGAGTGGGCCGCTGTCGGCAGGGCCGCGGTGGGACTGCGGGCGCGCTCGGAGGCCGAGGTCTCGCACGCCGTGAAGGTGTGTGCCGATCTCGGGGTCCCGGTCGTCACCCGCGGGGCGGGTACGGGCCTGTCCGGTGGCGCCAACGCGACGGACGGCTGCCTGGTCCTGGACGTCTCCCGCATGGATGCCGTGATCGAGATCGACGCCGAGAACCTCATGTGCGTCGTGCAGCCGGGCATCGTCAACAACGAGCTCAAGGCCAAGGTGGCCGAGCACGGACTCTGGTACCCGCCGGACCCTGCCAGCGCACCCTGGTCGACCATCGGCGGCAACGTCGCGACCAACGCCGGCGGGCTGTGCTGCTTGAAGTACGGCGTCACGCGCGACTACGTCCTCGGCCTGCGCGCGGTCGTCGGCGGCCCGGCCGGCTACGGCACGGCGCTGGCGTACGGGCGCAAGACGAACAAGGGCGTGGCCGGATACGACATGACGTCTCTCATGGTGGGTTCCGAGGGCACGCTCGGCGTGGTCACCGAGGTGACCCTTCGCCTTCGTCCCGCGCTGACAGGCTCCCCGAAGACGGTCGTGGGGTCCTTCCGCAGCCTGGTGGACGCGGGCAGAGCGGTCGCCATCGTCACGAAGGCAGGTCTCACCCCCTCGGCGCTGGAGCTGCTGGACCGCTACTGCCTGGAGGCGGTCGAGGAGTGGAAGCACCTGGGCCTGGAGGCCGACTCCGCAGCCATGCTGCTCGCCCGCGTCGACACCAACGGCGACGCCGGTGACGACGAGGCTCGAGCGATCGTCGCGTGCTTCGAGGAGGCGGGTGCGGTGTGGGCCGCGCAGTCGACGGACGACGCCGAGGCCGAGGCGCTGTTCGAGGCCCGTCGGCTTGTCTACCCGGCGGTCGAGCGGCTCGGCCCGGTCCTCACCGAGGACATCGTCGTGAAGCGCTCCCTGCTGCCGCAGATGCTGGCGGAGGTGGAGGTGATCGCGCGACGGCACGAGGTCCGGATCGCGACCATCGCCCATGCCGGCGACGGCAACCTGCACCCGCTGATCCTCACGCCGGCCGGTGACGACAACGCCCGGGTCGCCGCGCAGTCCGCGTTCGAGGACCTGCTCGATGCGGCGATCGCCCTCGGGGGCACCGTCACCGGTGAGCACGGCGTCGGTCTGCTCAAGCGCGGCGGGATGAGACGCGAGCTCGACCCCAACAGCCTGCTCATGCAACGCGCCGTCAAGGACGCCCTCGACCCGCTCGGGATCTTCAACCCGGGCAAGGTCCTCTGATGTCGGTCGCGACCCTGGGACGGCTCTGCGCCCCGACCCTCCCCGAGCTGGTCGACGCCCTTGCCGCGCGGACGGGTGCGTGGGTGGTCGTCGAGCGCTTCGGGGACGTGCTCTGCCACGGCACCGGAGCGACCGAGTGCCCCGCCGCGCTCGTCCAGTCCCTGCTGACCAAGCGCACCGCGTCCTTGCGCTCCGCCGTCAGGTGGACGCGCTCGTCCGGCCTCGCCCGAGGAGCGCTCGGACAGGTGGTGCTGCTGGCTGCCGAGCTCGGCGAGGGCACGACGGCCTGGTTCCTCGGCTGCGAGGTGACCCAGGTGCAGGAGGCGCTACCGCTGCTGCACGAGGCCCTGAGCGACGAGGGCGCCGCCGTGCACGACACGGTCTTCGAGGAGCTGCTGCACCCGCGCGGACCGGCTCGCCGCGGTGCTGCTCCCGCAGCCCTGATCGTCGCCCTGCAGTCCGAGCTGCCCGCGAGGCGGCTGGCCCGGACGGTGCTCGCAGCTGTCGCCGGTACTCCCACCCGCGTCCACGTCGAGGGCGACATCGTCCTCCTCGCGCTGGCACCTGATGACGAGCCCACTGACCTGATCACCCGGCTGCGTAGCACCACGCCAAGCCTGAGCGGTGGCCTGTGCCGTGTCGACGACGACGCCTCCGACTGGGTGACGGCCGGTCGTCTCGCCACGGCGAGCTTGCAGGCGGCAGTGGCCCTCGACCGTCCCGTCGGCGACCCGCGAGACCCGGCGGTGGCCGCCGAGCTCGTGCTGCAAGAGGCGCAGGCAGCGGTCGGAGACCTTGGCCGCTTGCTGGACGACGGACCCCTGAGGCGGCTGCAGGACCACGACGCTCGCACGGCGGGTGAGCTGGTGGCGAGCCTCACGGGGTGGTGCCGTGCGGGCTTCGACGTCCCCACTGCCGCCGCTGCCCTTCACGTCCATGCGAACACCCTGCGCTACCGCCTGAAGCGGGCGGGAGAGATCAGCGGGCTGGACCTCAACCGCCCGCGACAGCTCCTCGCGCTGCAGCTGCTCCTCGCGGTTTGATGGCCGGGTGACGGACGAGACCTGGCTCGAGCTGCTGCTGCGCGACGCCTCGGTCGACGAGCTCGACGCTCACCGGCAGGCCGGGTCAGGTCCGGAGAACGAGGCAGATGCTCGACGCGCCCTGCAGCTGCACGGCTTGCTCCGGGAGCGGGCTCAGCGCGCCACCGAGCTGTCTGCCCTGTCGGAGATCGCCGCGCGGCTGACGTCCGTGCGCGACCTGTCAGCCCTGCTCACCGACATCGCCGTCCAGGCCCGCCAGCTCCTGCGCACCGATGTCACCTACCTCGCCCTGCTCGAGGGCGACTCGCTGCGGATCCGTTACTTCGACGGGACGTTCGGCCCGTCGTTCCGTGACATCCGGCTGTCCCTCACGGCCGGCCTCGCAGGGCGCATCGTGTCGTCCGGCCGTGCTGCTTGGACCAGCGACTACCTGGGGGACGCCACCATCACGCACGAGGCGGATGCTGACAACCTCGCCGGTGAGGAGAAGCTGCGGAGCATCCTCGGCGTCCCGCTGCACGCGCGCGGCGAGACCCTTGGGGTGCTCTTCGCTGCCGAGCGGTCGCAGCGGCCCTTCACCGAGGGCGAGGTCAACCTGCTCGCGGGGCTCGCGTCGCACGCGGCCATCGCCATGGAGAACGCCCGCCTGTTCGACGCCGAGCGGTCCTCCTCCGACGACCTGCGGGAGGCCAATGACCGGCTTCGCACCGCGGCGTCCGCGGTCGACCGTGCCATCGCGCTGCACGAGCGCCTCACCGAGGCCGTGGTCCGCGGTGGCGGCCCGGCAGAGGTCGTGCAGGCCCTCGCCGACGTGCTGAAGGTCCCAGTGCAGCTCGTCGACGCGCAGGACCGGCTGCTCGCCGGACCTGATCTCCGCAGCCCCTCGGCGGCCGGGCAGTTCGCCGACGTGACCGACCGCCGAACCGTTGTCGTGCAAGGGGTCGGCGACGAGATCATGGTGCTGTGCCCGGTGGTGGCAGCCGACGACTACCTCGGCTGCCTCGTGGTCGCGGGCCATGGGGGAGCCGACGACGCGGAGGTCCGGCTGCTCGAGCGCGGAGCCCTCGGGATCGCGCTGTCACTCGTCCAGGAACGGGCCCTGAACGACGCCGCGACCCGTTCCCAGGGGGAGCTCCTGGCAGCGCTGGTCGAGGGGGGCGAGGCCGATGTCCTGCAGAAGCGGGCCGCTTCGGTCCGCGTCGACCTGTCGAAGCCGCACGTGCTCGCGCTGGTCGAGGCCCTCGACGGCCACGAGCAGCAGGCCCGCAGCACCGCCGTGGAGCTGGCCCGCCGAGCCGGTGGTCTCGTCGTCGAGCGGGCAGGCCGAACCCTGCTGCTCGTCCCGGAAGGCACCGGACTGGGGGGTCTCTCGCCCTACGCGACCGCGGGCCTCAGCCCCGTCGTGGTCGGAGCGGCCGCCCTGCCGGCAGCGCACGCGGCCGCTCGCCGGTGCCTGCAGGCGCTGCTCGCCCTCGGCCGGCGCGGCGTGGTCGGTGACGCCATGGCGCTCGGCGTGCATCGCTTCCTGCTGTCCACCGACGGCCCGGACGAGGCGACCGAGTTCGTGCGCCGCACGGTCGGCCCCCTGCTCGAGCACGACTCCACCCGTGGGACGGACCTCGCGCGCACGCTGGAGGAGTACCTCGCCAGTGGACGTCAGCACACCGCAACGGCGGAGCGGCTGCACATCCACCCCAACACGCTCTACCAGCGACTCACCCGCATCGGGACGGTGCTCGGCGAGGGCTGGCGCGAGCCTGACGCGGCGCTCGACGTGCACGTGGCCCTCAGGCTCCATCGGCTGTCGGGCCTGCTCTGAGCGCGAGGGCCGCGCCTGCCCCTTAAGCCCGTGAGGAGAACGACGGGGGTCACGCGCGCGCCGTCAGCATGGTGACGAGCTCCGTGACCCACCGCTCCTCAGCCGCTGCCGACAGCCTGGCCCCGCCGCCGAACAGCACGTGCGTGAGGGTGGCGCCGGTGAGGACCTCGACCACTGCTCGGACGGACAGTCCGGGAGCCAGGTCCCCCCGTTGGATCCCGCGCCTGACCACCGCCTGCACGTGACGCAGGCGCTGCCCGTCGACCATGGTCCGGAACCGCTTCGCGAGGTCGGGCACCTCCTGGGCGTCGAGCACCATGCGCAGGCCGACCACGCCGAACGGGTCGCGGTAGCTCGCGAGGAAGTGGCGTACCAGGGCTGTGAGGTCGTCACGGGTGCTTCCGGAGTCGAGCGGTGCGAGGACGGGGGAGTGCGCCTGCACAGCGTCGCCCAGCAGATCAGCCTTGCTGGCCCAGCGACGGTAGAGCGCCTCCCGGCCGACGCCGGCGCCGCGAGCGACGGCGTCCAGCGTGAAGCCCGACCAGCCTTTGGTGCGGTAGACCGCCAGGGCCGCGTCGAAGACCTTCTGCTCGAGGGACGGGTCGCGCGGACGCCCTCGTTCGGTGATCATGCCGCCAGTCTGCCAAGGATCCTCTTTACGGACAACCTCTGTCCGGTTATGGTTCCGGCATGCCCTCCGACCTGTTAGTCCTGCCTCTCTCGGTCCTGTCACGCTGAGGAACCGGTTCGTGAAGGCAGCCACGTTCGAGGGGATGAGCCCGAGAGGCGAGGTCACCGACGCGCTGATCGACTTCCACCGCGCCTACGCCGCCGGCGGCGTCGGGCTCACCACGGTCGCGTACTGCGCGGTCTCCATGGAGGGCCGCGGCGCACCCAACGAGATCGTCCTGCGTCCGCAGTCCCTGCCCGGCCTCACGCGTCTCGCCGAGGCGGTCCACGCCGAGGGCGCCGCGGTGAGCGCCCAGATCGGCCACGCAGGCCCGGTCGCGCAGAGCCATGCCACCAAGCAGAAGGCGCTGTGCGCGTCGGCCGGCTTCAGCCCGCTCGGGACGCGCTTCACCGCAGCCAGCCCCTCCGACATCGCTCGGCTGATCTCGGACTTCGCCGCCGGCGCCCTCGTCCTCGCTGAGGCCGGCTTCGACGCGATCGAGATCCACATGGGCCACCACTACCTGATCAACAGCTTCATGAGTCCCAAGTGGAACCGCCGCAAGGACGAGTGGGGCGGTTCGGCAGCAGCCCGGGCGCTGTTCCCACGACGGGTGGCAGCAGCGGTGCGTGAAGCGGTGCAGGACCGCGTGGCCGTGACCGCGAAGTTCGAGATGACCGACGCCGTCCCGGGTGGGCTGTGGCTCGAGGACAGCATCGCGATC
>JAODNB010000363.1 GCA_025464795.1 Frankiales bacterium | reverse complement strand
CCGCGAGGGCCTCGGCGGCGGCGAGCTTCATGCCCTCGGTGATCGCCCGGGCACGAGCGTCGATGGCGCCCCGGAAGATTCCGGGGAAGGCCAGCACGTTGTTGATCTGGTTCGGGAAGTCCGAGCGACCCGTCGCGATGACTCGGGCACCGGCGCGCTTCGCGTCATCCGGGTGCACCTCAGGGTCGGGGTTGGCCATCGCGAAGACGAAGGAGTCCGGGGCCATCGAGGCGACCGCGTCGAACGGGACCTTTCCGCTCGACAGGCCGATCAGGACGTCAGCGCCGGCGAGGGCGTCGTTGAACGACCCGGTGCGGTTCGCGGTGTTGCTGATCGCGGCGAAGGCGCGCTTCTCGTCGTTCAGGTCCTCCCGGCCGAGGTGGACCATGCCCTTGCTGTCGGCGATGGCGAGGTCGCCGATGCCCGCCTCGAGGATCATCTTCGAGACCGCGATGCCCGCCGCGCCGGCTCCGCTGACGACCACCCGCAGGTCGGCGAGCGTCCGTCCCGTGAGCTTGGCGGCGTTGCGCAGGGCAGCCAGCGTCACGATCGCCGTGCCGTGCTGGTCGTCGTGGAAGACCGGGATGTCGAGCCGCTCCTGGACCCGGCGCTCGACCTCGAAGCAACGCGGCGCGCTGATGTCCTCGAGGTTGATCCCACCGAACGCCGGCGCCAGCCGCACGATCGTCTCGATCAGCTCGTCGGTGTCCTTGACGTCCAAGCAGATCGGGACGGCGTTGAGCCCCCCGAAGTGCTTGAACAGCATGGCCTTGCCCTCCATCACGGGCAGCGCCGCCTCGGGACCGATGTCGCCGAGGCCCAGGACCGCCGTGCCGTCGGTGATGACGGCGACGGTCGTGGACTTCCAGGTGTAGTCGTAGACCAGCGCCGGCTCCTGCTCGATGGCCGTGCAGACCCGGGCGACACCCGGCGTGTACGCCATCGACAGATCGTCACGGTTGTCGAGCGGCACGCTCAGCCGGACGTCGATCTTGCCGCCGCGATGCAGGGCGAAGATGGGGTCTGAGTCTCTGTCCACAGGTGTGCTCCCCACGGTCAGGTCCTCCAGGAATGCAGTCACGACGAGCTCCTCCAGGCGCGCGAGCCGCCCTTGCGGGGGCTCCGACGACGCTCATCTGGGTACGGGATGGAACCGACAGGTGGGTGGGTGCTGCGGCCGCGATGGCGTCTGGCGGGGGTTGCCCGGAGACACCATCGTGTCACAGCCGCGCTGCGCGCCCGCTCCGGGGGCTGGTGCTGCGACGTGTCGCGGGTGTTGCTGATGGCTTCCACGCGTCCCGGAGTGACACGATGCCTGAGCTGATCACCATTTTGGAGGAACTTTCGTGCCCGTTCGTACCCCGCTCCGCCTGCTGCCCCTTGCGGCTGCCGTCCTGATGCTCGCCACCGCCTGCGGCGGCAACAGCGATCCCAGCACCGTCACCCCGGACAAGGGGGCTGCTCCGCTGGCGACCCTGCTCCCGCAGGCGATCCGAGACAAGGGCACCCTCATCGTCGGGTCCGACGTCGCCTACGCACCGGTCGAGTTCTTCGACGCCGACGGCACGACCGTGCTCGGCATCGACGCCGACATCGCCGCCGCCATCGGCAAGCAGCTCGGTGTGACGCTCAAGCTCCAGAACGGCACCTTCGACGGGCTCATCCCGGCCCTCACGACCAGCAAGCGCATCGACCTCATCATGAGCGCGATGAGCGACAACAAGAAGCGGCAGGCGACGGTCGACTTCGTCGACTACTTCTCGGCGGGGACCTCGATCCTCGTCGCGAAGGGGAACCCGAAGGGCATCAAGGGGCTCGACGACTTCTGCGGCAAGACCGTCGCCATCCAGCGAGGCACGACGCAGGACGACGTCGCCGAGGCTCAGGCCAAGAAGTGCGGCAGCAGCAAGCTGACCATCCTGAAGTTCGACACCGACCCCGAGGCTCTGCAGCAGGTCAAGAGCGGGCGCGCGGTCGCCGACATGAACGACTTCCCGGTGGCGGCCTACACGGCGCAGAAGCAGCCCGACTTCGAGGTCGTCGGCGAGCAGCTGGAGGCAGGCCCTTACGGCATCGGCGTCCGCAAGACCGACACCGCCCTCCGGGACGCCCTCCAGAAGGCCGTCCAGGCCCTCATCGACAACGGCGACTACGCCAAGATCCTCGAGAAGTGGAACGTCACCCTCGGCGCCCTGAAGAGCGCCACCGTCAACGCCGGCACCTGACCTGACATGAGTGACGAGACCGGGGCGGCGCCAGAGGCGCTGGTGGCCGTCCCGGTCCGGCACTGGGGTCGGTGGGTCGCGGCGGTCGCCGTCGCAGCGGTCGTGGTTCTGCTCGTCCGGGCCTTCGTCAAGGCGGACATCCACTACGGCGTCACCAAGGACTACCTGTTCGACAAGGCGGTCCTGCGCGGGGTGAAGAACACCCTGCTCATCAGCGTCCTGGCCCAGCTCGTCGGGGTGGCTCTCGGGGTGCTGTTCGCCGTCATGCGGCTGTCGAAGAACCCCGTCACCAACGGGATCGCGTGGTTCTACATCTGGCTGTTCCGGGGCACGCCGCTGCTCCTGCAGATCATCCTCTGGTACAACCTGGCAGCCCTGTTCCCGACGCTGTCGATCCCGGGGATCTGGCACGCCGACACCAACGCCGTTATCACCCCGTTCGTCGCCGCGCTGCTCGGCCTCGGCATCAACGAGGGTGCCTACATGGCCGAGATCGTGCGCGCCGGGATCGCGTCGGTCGACACCGGTCAGACTGAGGCGGCGCAGTCCCTCGGCATGACCCAGGGCCTCACCCTTCGCCGGGTCGTTCTCCCCCAGGCCATGCGCGTCATCATCCCGCCGACGGGCAACGAGTTCATCAACATGCTGAAGTCGAGCTCGCTCGCCACGGCTGCCCAGTACCTGGAGCTGCTGCGTGCCGTGCAGACCGTGGCGGGGCGCAACCTCGAGGTCATCCCGATGCTGTTCGTGGCCGCGCTCTGGTACCTCGTCCTCACGAGCATCTTCAGCGTCGGGCAGTTCTACCTGGAACGTCGGTTCTCACGCGGCTCGAGCCGTGACCTCGCCCCGACGCCGATCGCGCGGGTCCTCGCACTGGTCACGAAGGCGCCGCGACGATGACCGAGCCGATGGTCCGCTCCGAGGGCGTGCACAAGAGCTTCGGCCGGCTCGAAGTGCTGAAGGGCATCGACCTGGAGGTGCAACGGGGCGAGGTGTGCTGCCTGCTGGGCCCCTCTGGATCCGGCAAGTCGACGTTCCTGCGGTGCATCAACCACCTCGACAAGGTGACGGCCGGGCGACTGTCCGTCGACGGGGAGCTGGTGGGGTACCGGCAGGTCGGGGACAAGCTGTTCGAGCTCCGCGAGAAGGAGACCGCGGCCAAGCGCGCGGAGATCGGCATGGTCTTCCAGCGCTTCAACCTGTTCCCTCACATGACCGCCCTCGGGAACGTCCTCGAGGCGCCCCTGCGGGTGCGCAGGCAGAGCAGGGCTGAGGCGCTCGAGTCCGCCCGGGCGCTGCTCGACCGGGTCGGCCTCGGCGACAAGGTCGACAGCTACCCGTCGCAGCTGTCCGGCGGTCAGCAGCAGCGCGTCGCGATCGCCCGGGCGCTCGCGATGAAGCCCAAGCTGATGCTGTTCGACGAGCCGACCTCCGCACTCGACCCCGAGCTCGTCGGCGAGGTGCTCGAGGTGATGCGCGGCCTGGCGGCCGACGGCATGACGATGGTCGTCGTGACGCACGAGATGGCGTTCGCCCGCGACGTGGCCGACACGGTCGTGTTCATGGACGGCGGCGTGGTCGTGGAGAAGGGCGATCCCAAGCAGGTCATCGACGACCCGCAGCACCCGCGCACCAAGGCCTTCCTCGGCAAGGTCCTCTAGCCCCGCCGCGAACGGCTACAGCACTTCGATTCTCACCCTGATTTTCGAAGTGCTGTAGCCATTCACGGCATTAGCGGCGGGAGATGAAGCGGCGGCGGAGCGGCCAGTAGCGGAGCAGGACACGGGCCTCGACGTCGGCGACCCCGGGCATCTCGGGGACGAACTCGTTGTCGGACGCCAGCTCCCACCCACCGTCGCGCGGGCGGACGGCACGCTTCACCACGAGGAGCTCGGGGCGGGAGCGGAACCGGGCCACCACGAGGGAGCCCGGACGGACCCGGCCGCCCCGCAG
>JAODNB010000035.1 GCA_025464795.1 Frankiales bacterium | reverse complement strand
GCGGACGCCGTCATCCGGCCCGCTCCGCCGTCCGCTGCGGTCCACTCCCCGCGGAGCCGGTCGTCGGGTCCCACGTGCTGCTCGAGCCACGCGTACCCGTACGTCGTGGCGATCCGCTCCGCCTTGCGCCAGGTGAGCAGCGCGTCGACGACCGGGTGCGCCTGGCGGTAGGGCTCGAGCCGCCATGACCGCGTGTCCGGGACGTCGATGCCCAGGCGCAGCAGCGCCTCTCGTACCGAAGCGGGGTTGCGCAGGTCGACCCGGTCACCACGGAGAAGAGCGTGTACGGGGGTGTCGCGCTCGTGGCGGTCACCGTCCCCGATCGCCGCGGAGATGAGACGCACCGCCTCGGTCCGGTCGACGGGCAGGCCGTCGTGCTCCAGCTCGACGCACAGGGTTGCCGCCGCTGACTCGGCCCACGCCGTGACGACCGCCAGGGGCGGTCCCGAGCGCTCAGGCCGTGGGTCCGGGAGCTCCCTGAGGGCGGCCTCCTGCAGCCGTTGCACCTGCAGTGCCAGCCTCGCCCACTCAGCGGGGTCGGTGGCTCGCTCGGCGTCCGGGTGGAGGGAGCCATCAGCCCGGACCGCTCCGTCGAACCCCTGCACGACAGACAGCGTGGAGTCGAGCAGCGTGAGGTCCTCACCTGCCAGGGCCGGTGCGGGCTGCCCGTGGGCAGCCGCCCAGACAGCGGCCGGGTCGTCCCTCCGACCGCCGTGCAGGACCTTGTGGACGGCGGCCAGGTCCCAGACCGCACGGGGACGCAGCCCGTGCTCCACCAGCTTCGCCGACCGGGCGCTCCACACGACCCAGCGCGGTCGGTCCAGCTCCAGAGCGAGCAGGTCACCTCCGACCCAGGCGCGATCGTCCGTCGCGAAGCCGATCGCCGACGGGAGCGGCGCTACGGCGAGCTCAGGCGCCGTCGTCGTCCAGCCGTGCGCGTCGAGCGGTGAGCTCCTCGATCTTGGCCAGCCGCTTGTCCGCGAGTGCCTCAGCGAACTGCAGGCGCTGGCGGGAGAACAGGAACACGCCGGCGACCGACGACAGGACCAACGCGGCCAGCAGGAGCGGGAAGCCGTTGAGCGAGTAACCTGCTGCGCCGGCGCCTGACCACAGCAGCAACGCCGAGGCGATGAACAGCCCGAGGCGGCCGAGGCTGAACAGGACCGCCGACCGACGCAGCGAGGGCTTGGCGGTCTCCCCGGGGGCGCGTCGTCTCACCCTTCCAGGGTACGTCCCGGCGCCGACGTCCCCGGAGAAGCGGACACGCCGTCACCTTTGACCCTTTGGGTCGTTGACCGGGCAGTACCGGAGCGCCAGAGTGCCGCCCGGGGGGAGGAACTGTGATGGCCGACGACATCGTGGTCCGTGCACCTCAGCGCGACCGCCTGCTGACCCCGGGCGAGGTGGCGACGCTGTTCCGGGTCGACCCCAAGACCGTGACGCGGTGGGCTTCCGCCGGCCGCATCGGCAGCATTCGCACCCCCGGCGGCCACCGCCGGTTCCGTGAGTCCGAGGTCCGTGCGCTCCTGCGCGGCGAAGAGGCTGCGGTTCCGGCCCAGCCCACCGCGAACACCGTCGACCTGGCCGCGCGCAGGATGTCCCGCTAGGCCGCTACGGCTCTTCACCGACCCTGCTGTCGGCGAGCTCTGCCAGCAGGTCGAGGTGCCCGAGGTGCCGGGCCGTCTCCTCGATGAGGTGCAGCAGGATCCAGCGCAGGCTGTCGTTCCGGATGCTGCTGGTGTCGTCGAGGTCGTGCCTGGCGATGATCGCATCGCTGACGACGTGCTGCGCTGAGTAGGCGTCCAACAGCTCCCTCAACGGCTGCTGCGACAGGAACTCCCCAGGCCGGTCGCGGGTCTTCGGGTTTCCGGCGAAGTGCTCCCACAGCCAGCCCTTCTCCACTCCCGTCAGGTGCGCCACGATCCCGTGGATCGTGAGCCCCGAGGGGGTGGCGATGGCCCGCGCCTGCGCGTCGTCGAGCCCGTCGACCTTCCAGTGCACGAGCGCCCGCTGCCGCGCCAGGTAGCTCTGCAGCAGCGCCCTTTCCCCGGTGTGGTCCTGGGGCAGCAGGTGGTCCTCGAGCACGTCGTCTCCTTCTACGGGATCGGTGAGATCCAGGTACCGTCACCCTCTCAAGGAGGTACGACATGCTCTTCGCGGACGGCGGATTCGCCCTCGTGCTGCTGGCGCTCTGGGTCTACTGCATCTTCGATGTGATCACCACGGACGAGAGCCGCGTGCGCAACCTCCCCAAGGGCCTGTGGATCGTCCTGGTCCTGATCCTGCCCGACATCGGCTCGATCCTGTGGCTGATCGCCGGCCGCCCGACCGGCGCGGCGCGCTCACTTCCCTACCGGGGCAACACCGGGATCCCTGCCGAGTACGACCGGCCGGGCCGGGCAGCGGCGAACAACCCGGACGACGACGCGGCCTTCCTCACCGGCCTGCGCGAGCGGGCCGAGGAGCAGCGCAAGAGGGCCGCGGAGCAGGCGAAGCGGATCCGCGCCGCCGAGGACGAGCCCCCGACGAGCTAGGCGTACGAGTGCAGGCCGACGACGAAGATGTTGACGACGTAGTAGTCCACGATGAGGGCGCCGGCGGCCGCCAAGGCGACCCAGGCCGCCTTGTTGCCCTTCCAGCCCGCCGTCGCCCGCGCGTGCAGGTAGCCGGCGTACAGGACCCACGTGATGAACGACCACGTCTCCTTCGGGTCCCAGCCCCAGTACCGGCCCCACGCTGACTCCGCCCAGATGGCGCCCGCGATGATCGCAAAGGTCCAGACGGGGAAGGCGAACGCGATCACGCTGTACGAGACGCGGTCGAGCACGGGCGCCGCCGGCAGCTGCGCCCCGAGGGTCACCGGGAAGC
>JAODNB010000025.1 GCA_025464795.1 Frankiales bacterium | reverse complement strand
CGCTGGGCACTCGGCGCCACGGTGGACCCGCAGGCCGCGAGGCTCAGGGCCAGCGCCACGAGCGCAATGCTCCGTCGTTGCAGCATCATCAGCCTCACCTCACGTCTCTCAGCGTCTGGACCCTTGGCACGTCGCGATGACGGACAAACCGTCAATGCAGACGGTATATGCGTCTAGAGCGTTGCACAAGGGTCTCGTCCCAGACCGAGGCCGTGCCGGCCGAGGAGCTGGCGGCCAGGGACCCTTGCGCGATGCCGCGTCAGAAGGCAGGCTCGGGGCCTTATGGCAGGACCTGCCAATTCTCAGGGGGCATGCGTGACCAGCGAGGCCAGGACCCGCAGGGTGATGAGGCGCGCCGCTCTCGCCCTCGCGCTCAGTCCGCTGTGCGTGATGGCGCTCAGCACGTCGGCGTCAGCCGCAGCACCGCAGCGCGTCGGTTGGTGGACCGCGGCGTCCGTCACGAGCCCGACAGAGGTCGTCGTGCCCGTAGGGAACGACGTGCCCGCCGGCGGCATGCTCGTGCAGAGCGCCGCCGACCCGACCGCGCCAGTCGCGTTCGGAGGCGCGACCTGGGAGCTGCCGGAGGGGACGACCGTCACGAAGCTGGTGCTGAAGACGGTGACGAACGGGCAGCCCAGCGCAGGAAGCCTCGGGCTGTGCGCGCTCCAGCGGCCGGACTTCACCCCGGCCGCGGGAGGTGCGATCGCGGCAGCACCGGCCTACGACTGCAGTCACCAGATCAACGCCACGGCAGCCGCCGACGGCTCCTTCACCTTCGCCGCCGAGCGCTTCCGCACGGGACCGATCCTGGCCGTCGCGGTCGTGCCGACCGCCTCCTTGAGCCGCATCGTCGTGGCCCCGCTCGATGCTCGCTCGCTGACCACGAGCAGTGCCGCAGCGCCGGCCGTGGTGGTGCCGCCCGCCGCTGTGCCGGTGGAGGCGCCGACCGCGGTCGCTCAGGTCCCCGTGTCCACGGTCCCGGGCCTCGTCAGCGCTCCGACGGCGGGGGTGCAGGCACCGCCCGCTGTCGCTCCTGCACCCGTCACCGCCGGGCCGGTGGCTCTTGCGCAGCAGGTCACGGCCGCACCCCGTCACGTGCAGGGCGGGTTCCGGCACCGGGGACTGCTGGCGCTGCTCCTCGCCACGGCGTTCGTCGGCGCCTGGTCCACCGCGAGTGCGAGCGCGTCCCGGGCACCGAAAGCCCACATCTTCTAGGCTGCGGGCACCTACCGTCGCAGAGGAGATGCGGTGACCGTCGCCGAGAGCAGCGCCACCACGGAGTCCGGGTGGGACCGTCGCCGCTCCCGGGTGGGCTCGCACATCGAGCGGGTCGCGCTCGAGCTCTTCGCGACGCACGGCTACGCGAACACGACCGTTGCCGACGTGGCGGATGCGGCCGGCGTCTCGGCGCGCACCGTGGCGCGGTACTTCCCGATGAAGGACGACATGCTGCTGGCGTTCGCGCGCCGCATGGGCGAGGACGCGCGACACGGCCTGGACGCCCTCAAGGGGAGCGCCGACCCGATCCACGGGGTCTGGGAGCTGTGGAAGCAGCAGGCGGCCAACAACGCCGACCAGATGCAGGTGATGGTCCTGTGGATGAAGGCACTGGCCACGGCTCCCGACGTCGGTGCCCGCGTCCCCGGCGAGCAGCGCCGTGAGGTCCAGGAGGTCGTCGTGCAGCTCTGCGCCGAGGCGCTGGGGGTCGATCCCCACACCGACCTGCGGCCGGCTCTGCTCGCCGCGACGCTCATGGCGGCGAACGAGGCGGTGTGCCTGTTCTGGATGCAGAGCGGTGCGACCGCGGACCTCCCCGGCCTGTTCGACGAGGCGCGGGAAGCGCTGCGCACCGAGCTCGCCAGCCTGCACAAGCGCAAGCGCAAGCCGCGGTCCCAGACCGCCTAGCTCACGGCCGGTCAGTTTCTCCAGGCGTTGTTGGTGACGCGGAACGCGACGAAGCCCTTGCCGTCGGCGTACCAGATCTGCCGGTGTGCGATGTCGAAGGCCGGGCCGACCGCGGTGCTGGTCGTGGCCCGGTTGAAGTACGCGATCTCCTTCGGGTGGTACGGGTCATGGATGTCGAACACCCGGATGCCTGACTTCAGGAAGCTGCAGGCCGCGATGCCGGGGTCGGCGTAGCGGGGCACGGAGCAGTAGTGAGCGGCGTACCCGCTGCCGTCCGACGACCCGTTGGTGTCCTGCTGCTGAGCTCCGTGGCGGTTCTTGGGCATGTTGACCTCGAGCCGCATGTTGGACACCACGAACGGCTTGCGGGGGTCCTGGACGTCGATGATCCTTGCCGCGCCCACCGGGTTGTCGGCGTCGTAGGTGAAGGTCTTGGGGAACTTGCTGAACTCGTCCACCTCCACGAGGAAGCGGTGGCCGTGGATGAGGACGGGCTCACCGACCTGCGACACACCGCGGTTCGCCCACGTCAGCCGACTGAGCTCGGTGATCTGGGGCACGGCGACCCGGCGCTGCACCTGGCTCACGTCGAAGATCCGCAGCCCGGACGGGTCACCCGGTGTCTCGCTCCCCGTGACTGCGCCGTAGAGCAGGTTGCCGTCAGGACTGAGCCGCACGCCGTGCAGGTTGGTGTGCAGCAGCGCGCCCACGACCGACGGGGTGCGGGGGTCGGTGAGGTCGACGGCGACGAGTGTTCCTGGGATGGAGGCGGCCGTGTAGAACGTCTTGCCGTCGGGGGCGAAGCCGCTCTCGTGGCCGAAGATGCCGACCGGCAGCTGCGAGGCGAGCTTCGGGTGCCGGCAGTCGGCGCTGAGCTCGTACACGCTGGTCAGCCCCGGGGCGGTCGCCGCCGTGCCGGCTGTGGCGGCAAGCAGACCGCGCTTTGCGTTCACCAGGAGCGACTCGTGCGGGAAGCGCATCGCAGGGGTGTCGAGCAGGTCGGTCTTCACCGGCTTGGCCGGGTTGGTCATGTCCAGGACCGTGACCCCACTCGCATCGGTGAGCGAGGCGTCGTAGTAGGCGCACTGCCGACCGTGGGAGTCGACGTACCGGAGGGTCTTGAAGTTGCTCGGCGGCCCGGCGTAGGTCCCCACGAGCTCCGTGTTGCAGGTGTAGCCCTTCGCTGCCCGCCCGCTCAGCTCGTCCTGAAGCGGCACCCGGCCCTGCTCTGCGGTCTCGGGGTGGGACCCGGCTCCGCAGTGCGCACGCGCAAGGGGGCCGGGGTTCACCGTCACGCTCGCAGAGGACGAGGGCATAAGGGCACCGAGCAGCAGCACTGCCGGCACGAGAGCGAGGCGCTTCATGGGGATCCTTCTGTCCGGGTGCTGAGGTACTTCGACACAGCGCTGAAGCTTCCTGCAGGTTCTGTCAGTCTGAGTTCGACATCGCGTGCTCAGGAGATGTACGGCTGGGGGACGATGCGGTGCTGGGTGATCCAGGAGCCAGACGGGCCGTTGAGCATCCGCGCGCGGTGCAGCCTGCGGTGGAAGAGCTGGGCGAGCTCGGCGTCGTGCGCGCCGGCGTCGGCGAGGACGAACCGCTCGAGGTCGGCCTCGCCCTCCTCCCAGGTCGAGGGCCGTCGACCTAGCAGGGCCTGCAGGTCGTCGAGGTCGGCGGCGACGACGGCAGCTCCTATCTCGTCGACGCGCTCGAGATGCCGCGACAGCCGTACGGCCATGCGCAGCTGGTACCTGCTGAAGCCCTGCTCGGCGCCGGCGAGGTTCTCCAGGCCGCGAGTGAGGTGCCGGTGCGCGGGTCGGTAGCCGGACACGGTCGCGGTCGGCTCCTCGACCTCGGCGAGCTCGATGCCCAGCACGTCCGCGATCCCCTCGAGCGCCAGCAGGTTGGACTCGATGACCCAGGAGAGGTTGAGCATGTAGTCCGAGCCGGCGACCGGGTCGGCCAGCACGGGATGGAACTCGAGCGGGTTCGACAGGCACCAGAGGATGAAGTGGTGCTGCACGGCCTTGATGTCGACCGGACGGCCGCTCTGCTCCTGGTAGCGCCGCATGAGCGCGCCCATGTCACCGAACGGGATGAAGGGGTTGCGGGTCCACATGCCGCCGAGGTCCATCATCGGGTCGCCGATGTGCCCGAACTCGAGGTCGAGGATCGCCGTCACCTTGCCGTTCTCGTGCAGCAGCTGCCCCGCGTCCCAGACGATCGCCGCCTCGCGCTGGTGCGGCGCCGGGCGGTTGCGTCCCAGCCAGCCCAGCGACCACTCGAGGAAGGGATCGGGCCGCGACTTCAGGGAGCGGTAGGCCCGCTCCTCGAAGTGCCGGAGCCCGATCGCATCGGACTCCCCCGGTCTGCCGCGGACGATGCCGGCGGCGGCGAACGGCTCGACGTCGAGCTGGTGCATCCGCGCGAGGACGTCGATGTAGTCCTCCATGACGCTCGCGCGCTCGTCGTCGCTGACGCCCTCGAAGTTGTCGACGCCAGAGATGCGGGCCATCGCGTAGGCCTTCGGCTCCTCCGACGAGGCGTAGACCCGAGCCACGGGGATGTCCCGCTCCCAGAGCAGCTCCTGGTAGCGGCGCTCGTGGTCGAGCGGGAACGCCGACGGCGAGTCCAGCCGATCCCCGCGCACGCAGAGGCGAAGCAGCCCGTCGCTCGTCTCGACGTCAGCCCACCAGGCGGGTCGCCACCGTGCGTGCCGCTCGAGGTGGACGACCCTGCCACCGAGGTCGCGCTCCAGCCACGCGGCCACCGGATCGACGGGCTCGTTCATCGCGTCCGCATCATCGACAGAGCGCACGGCTGCCAACAAGCAGCCCGCACAGCAGCACCAGCACACCCGCCAAGGGCCACGCCGGGCCGCTTCCCGTGCGCGGCAGTGATGCGGTCGCTGCCGGCGCCAGAGAGGGTGTCCCCGCCTTCACCGGGGCTGTGACCCGGCTTCGGATCGCCACCGGCGGGTTGTCCACGACCTCCATGACGAACGAGATGCTCGGCATCTTCATCGCGGGGGTAGGGACGCGCTTGTAGGTCTTCGTGTCGTACACGTAGATCTCCCCTGGGGGATCGACACCCGGCCGGTAGGTCGTCGACGGCACGCCGAGCGCTGCCCCCGGAGCGACGCCCGCATAGCTGAACACCCCTGCCGTGTTCGGGATGGTACCCACGGGTTGGTTGCTCACCGACACGTAGGCGCGGCCGTCACGCGAGATGTCGATCCCCCCTCCGTAGCTGCCCATCGGGATCTGCTTCACGACCTTGCTCAGGTGGGTGTCGACGACGGTGAGGAGCCCGTTGTCCTCACCGGGGATCCAGTACTGGCTGCCGTCGGGCGTGAGCTGACCGACCCACCCCGACGAGCCGACGGGGATCGTCCGGAGCTTGCTCATGTGGGCAGGATCGGACACGTCGATGACATCGATGTCGTTGCCCTGCACGTACAGGTGCCGGTTGTCCTTCAGCATCATCAGCGTGGAGCCACCCGTGGTCGTGACGCTGCCGAGCTTGCTGCCTGTCGTGGTCGACCAGGCATCGAGCTCGTTCGGGTTCGTGCCCGCAGGGTTGGCCGAGAACAGGGTCGCACCGTCCCGTGAGACGAAGAAGTGACCCAGTCCGGGGAACTCGTGCTTGACGGCGCCGCTCGCGACATCGATCGCGTAGACGTCGCCCTGAGGCAGGACGTTCGCGTAGAAGGTCTTGCCGTCGGTCTGCACGTCGCTGCCGATGTCACCGATGGTGTTGCCGATGCGGGTCTTACGTCGCACCGACAGATGAGCCACGTCCACCGTGGTCACGTAGGGGCTGAAGCCGTCGACGACCATCAGCGTCTTGCCGTCCGGCGTGACGTGAGCGCAGCAGGGCCCCTTGGCCTTCACGTCGACGTACTTCACGA
>JAODNB010000371.1 GCA_025464795.1 Frankiales bacterium | reverse complement strand
ACCGAGGGCCGGCTCGGCGGGCAGGCGCAGGTCAAGGGCGTGTCAGGTACCTGGCGCGACCTCACGGACAACGTCAACTACATGGCTGCCAACCTCACCGGCCAGGTCCGCAACATCGCCCAGGTCGCCACTGCCGTGGCCCGCGGCGACCTCTCCCAGAAGATCACCGTCGACGCCCAGGGCGAGATCCTCGAGCTGAAGAACGTCGTCAACACGATGGTCGACCAGCTGTCGTCGTTCGCCGACGAGGTCACCCGCGTCGCGCGCGAGGTCGGCACCGAGGGCAAGCTCGCGGGCCAAGCGCAGGTCAAGGGCGTGTCGGGGACGTGGCGCGACCTCACCGACTCGGTGAACTTCATGGCCTCCAACCTCACCAGCCAGGTCCGCAACATCGCCCTTGTGACGACCGCGGTGGCCCAGGGCGACCTGTCGCAGAAGATCACCGTCGACGCCCAGGGGGAGATCCTCGACCTCAAGAGCACTGTCAACACGATGGTCGACCAGCTCTCTGCTTTCGCTGCGGAGGTGACGCGTGTGGCGCGCGAGGTCGGCACCGAGGGCAAGCTCGGCGGGCAGGCCGAGGTGGCCGGTGTCTCCGGCACCTGGCGTCACCTCACGGAGAACGTGAACCAGCTCGCCGGCAACCTGACGACCCAGGTGCGTGCCATCGCCGAGGTGTCGACCGCTGTGACGCGAGGCGACCTCACGCGGTCGGTCAACGTCGAGGCGCAAGGCGAGGTCGCCGAGCTCAAGGACAACATCAACCAGATGATCGCCAACCTGCGCACCACCACGGAGATCAACGCGCAGCAGGACTGGCTCAAGAGCAACCTGGCCAGGATCGGCGGGCAGCTGCAGGGCCAGCGCGACCTCGCCGCGGTCACCCGGATGATCATGAGCGAGGTGACGCCGGTCATCGAGGCGCAGCACGGTGCGTTCTTCCTGGCTGAGACGACCGAGGAGGGACAGGTCCTGCGCCGGGCCGCGAGCTACGGCACACCGGCCGACGCGGGCGAGCTCGTCTTCGCCCTCGGCGACGGGCTCGTGGGGCAGGCCGCTGTCGAGCGGCGGCCCATCCGCGTGCCGGAGGTGCCCGAGGGCTACCTGTCGGTCCGCAGTGGCCTGGGGCAGGCAACGCCGACCGACCTGTTCGTGCTTCCGGTGCTCTTCGAGGAGCAGGTCCTCGGAGTCATCGAGCTTGCGTCGCTGCGCCACTTCAGCGACGTGCACACGGGCTTCCTCTCGCAGCTCGTGGAGACGATCGGCGTCGTCCTCAACACGATCATCGCCAACGTCCGCACCGAGGAGCTGCTGGAGCAGTCGCAGCGCCTGGCGCAGGAGCTGCAGGTCCAGTCGGTGGAGCTGCAGCGCACCAACGCCGAGCTCGAGGACAAGGCGAAGCTGCTGACCGAGCAGTCGAACGACCTCGAGATCAAGAACCGCGAGATCGAGCTGGCGCGGCTCGGACTGGAGGAGAAGGCCGAGCAGCTGGCGCTGTCCTCGCAGTACAAGTCCGAGTTCCTGGCCAACATGAGCCACGAGCTCCGCACGCCGCTCAACAGCCTGCTCATCTTGGCCAAGCTGCTCGCCGACAACCCGGAGAGCAACCTGACCGACAAGCAGATCGAGTTCGCCCGGACCATCCACAGCGCCGGCAGCGACCTGCTGTCGCTGATCAACGACATCCTCGACCTGTCCAAGGTCGAGGCAGGGAAGATGGACGTGCACCCGGCGCCGATCGTGCTGGCCGAGGTGTGCGAGTACGTCGAGAGCACCTTCGGTCCGCTCGCGGAGCAGCAGGGGCTCGACCTCGTCGTCGACCTGGACGAGGGCGTCCTGCCCGCCGTCGTGACCGACGAGCAGCGCCTTCAGCAGGTGCTGAAGAACCTGCTGTCCAACGCCATGAAGTTCACCGAGCAGGGGAGCGTTCGGCTGTCGGTGCACAAGGCGTCGCAGGAGACGCCCTTCGGCATCCCGACCCTGGACGATGCCGAGCAGGTCGTCGGCTTCAGCGTCACCGACACCGGCATCGGGGTGCCGCCCGACAAGCTGAAGCTCATCTTCGAGGCCTTCCAGCAGGCCGACGGCACGACGAGCCGCAAGTACGGCGGGACGGGCCTCGGCCTGTCGATCTCGCGCGAGATCGCCCGACTGCTCGGCGGGGCGATCGCGGTGCAGAGCGAGGCGGGACGGGGCAGCACCTTCACGCTCTTCGTGCCGGCGACCTACCCGTTCGCGGAGGTCGAGCACGTCGCGTCCCCCTCGTCCGCAACGGCGGCCCGGCCGCGTCAGGTGCCGATGCTGACCGACCAGGCGAGCACAGCGGTGGCGCTGGCCGGCCCGGACCCGCTACGGGGGGCGACCGTGCTCGTGGTCGATGATGACGTGCGCAACGTCTTCGCCCTCACCAGCGCCCTGGAGCTCCACGGCATGAACGTCCTGTACGCCGACAACGGCCGTGACGGCATCGCGCTGCTGCATGCGAACAGCGACGTGGACCTCGTCCTGATGGACGTGATGATGCCCGACATGGACGGCAACGAGACGACGTCCGAGATCCGGCGGATCCCCTCTCTGCAAGGGCTTCCCGTCCTGTTCCTCACCGCCAAGGCGATGCCCGGCGACCGGGACAAGAGCCTCGCGGCGGGTGCCTCGGACTACATCACCAAGCCGGTTGACCTGGACAGGCTGCTCACCGTCATGCGGTCCTGGCTGGTCACCCCCGGCGGTCAGGAGTGACGGCTGGCGGCGCAGCGCGTGTGCTGATGGTCGACGACCGCCCCGAGAACCTCCTGGCGCTCGAGGCGATCCTGGCCGGGCTCGGGCACGAGCTGATCCGCGCAGCCTCCGGCGAGGAGGCCCTGAAGAGGCTGTTGGTCGAGGACGTCGCGCTCATCCTGCTGGACGTCCAGATGCCTGGCATGGACGGCTTCGAGACCGCCCAGCACATCAAGTCCCGGGCGCGGACGCGCGACATCCCGATCGTGTTCCTGACCGCGATCGATGGTGAGGCCCACCAGGCCTTCCGGGGCTATGCGGCCGGTGCCGTCGACTACCTGTCCAAGCCGTTCGACCCGTGGGTGCTGCGCGCGAAGGTGTCTGTCTTCGTCGAGCTGCACGAGCGCCGTCGCGAGCTCGCCGGTCGCTCGGCCGAGGTCGAGCGCCGACTGCTCGGACTGGAGCACGAGCGGCTGCTCGCCCTGGTCGGTCGCAGCCAGGCGCACGTGCGGGCAGCGCTGGAAGCGACCGAGCCTGAGGGCGTGGGGGTCTCCCACCTGCAGGCGGCAGAGGACGCCCTGCGCGAGCTCGACCGGCTGCTGGCAGCGGAGCGGGCGGGGCGATGACCCAGCCGACGCTGCAGGTCGAGCTCCCCCCTGACGTGACGTCCGCCGCGGTGGCCCGTCGGCACGTGCGTGCGTTCTGCGACGACTCCGGGCACGGGGCCGTGCTCGACGACGCGCTGCTGATGGTGACGGAGCTGGTCACCAACGCTGTCGTCCACGCCGGCACCGCGCTCGCGCTGGAGCTGAGCTCGGTCGACGGAGGGCTCAGGGTGCAGGTCACCGACGCCCGACCCGGCCCGATGCTGTCGGCAGCCGGACCTGTCGACGAGGATCGCGAGGGCGGCCGCGGCTTGTTCCTGCTCGACACCCTCGCGACCGCTTGGGGCAGCAGCCACTCCCGTGCCGGCAAGGCGTTGTGGTTCTTCCTCGGGCCGGCGCCGGAGGCCATTGCAGGCCCGGTGCGGCAGGTTCCGGCCGCGGTCCACCTGCTCAGCCTCGCCGACCTGAGCTGGCTGCTCTCGATCGCGGACCGCACCGCCGAGCTCGGCGCGCCCAACGTGGTCGAGGAGCTCATGCATCGCCTCACGGAGGGGCTCCCTGCCACGTCCGCGGTCCTCCTCGGCCCCGTCGGGCAGGACGGCTGGCAGGTCCAGCGGCACGTAGGCGAGGTCCCGGCCCACCTGTCCGCAGAGCACCTCCGGCGGCTGCTCGCCACCGCCGGACGCTCTCATGTTGTGCAGGGCGACCTCGTCCTGTCGCTGGGCCTGGGCGGTACTCCCACGGGTGCGCTGGTCCTCGGGGGCGCCGGCGACCTCGACGTCGACAGGGCGGCCCTGGCCCGGCTGGCGGCCGACGAGATCGGTGTGCTGGTGCAGGAAGAGCAGTCTCAGGACCTGCACCGCCGTGACCGCGGGTCGCTGACCCTGCTTGCCGAGGCCAGCGAGATGTTCGCGGGGGCCCTCGACGTCGGCCTCGCTGCGATGCTGCTGTGCCAGCTGGTGGTCCCGCGGTTCGGCTCCTGGGCTGCGGTCTTCGCCGGCTCGGAGCTGCGCACCCGACTGCTCGCCTCGACCCACGAGGACGAGCAGCAGGGCTCAGCGCTGCAGGTCCTCCTCTCGGCCAGCGCGGTGCGCGACCTGGCGACAGCCCTCCCGTCCACAGGCGCGGGGGCGCAGCTGGTGGATCCCTCGGCGCTCCCGGGCGGTCTGGGCCCGTTCGGTGCTGACGTTCTCGCCGTGCCCCTCGTGGCTCGGCGTCGGAACCTCGGCCTGCTCCTGCTCGGGCGGGGGGAGCGCGGAGGTCCCGGTGGCGACGACATCTCGCTGCTCAACGACCTGAGCCGCCGCGCGGCTCTCGCGATCGAGGGTGCACGGCTGTTCGAGGAGCGCAGCGAGGTGGCACGAGCGCTCCAAGCCTCCCTGCTGCCCCCGGCGCTGCCGGAGGTGGAGGGCCTGCAGTTCGGGGCACGCTATGCCGCGGCCGGGGAGGGCAACGAGGTCGGCGGCGACTTCTACGACGTCTTCCCTGGGCCCGACGGGACCTGGGCTGTCGCGATCGGGGACGTGTGCGGAAAGGGACCGGAGGCTGCCACCATCACCGGGCTGGCTCGCCACGTGCTGCGCCTGATGATCGAGGAGGGACGCACTGCGGAGCAGGCGCTCAGCCGGCTCAACCGGGCGATCCTGGACCTCGGGGACCGAGGACGGTTCCTCACCGCCGCCCTCGTCCTCCTGCACCCTCACGACTCCGGCGTCCGTGCGGTGATCGCCGTCTCCGGCCACCCGCCGCCGGCTCTCGTGACGCAGGACGGCACGGTCCGGTTCGTGGGGCCAGGAGGGACTCTGCTTGGCGTCACCCCCGACGTCGAGATCGGCGTGGAGGAGGTCGAGCTGGCCGTCGGGGACCACCTCGTGCTCTACACGGACGGTGTGACCGAGCGCCGCGACGGCTCGCGGTGGTTCGGGGACGCGACGCTGAAGCAGGAGCTGCGGGACACGTCCGGCTGGCCCGCTGACCTGGTCGCGGGCCGACTGGAGCAGCGCGTCAGGGGCTTCGCTGTGACGGCGGCGAGCGACGACCTCGCCGTGCTTGTGGTGGGAGCAGTCAAGGCCCACCGTGAGGCAGACCCGATCCCTGCGCAGACCGGCCGCCGCGAGCCCTCCAGCACCTAGCAGGAGGGCCCGTTCGGGTCAGCGGTGGGCGGTCGGCCAGGCCCGCGCGGACAGCCGCTCGACCCAGAAGCCCGAGTTGCCGTCGGCGTACCAGACCTCGCGGCGCTCCGGTGCGAAGGCCGGCGCGGACATCGCGTACCCACCTCCGGCGGAGGGGTGGTTGGCGTAAGCGACCTCGACGGGACGGAGCGGGTTGCGGATGTCGAACACGCGCATCCCGCTCGCGATGGTGCTGCAGGCGAGGATGCCGGGGTCCTTGCGCTGGGGCACCGCGCAGTAGTGAGCGGCGTACCCCTGAGTGCCGGAGCTGGCCCCGGGGTCGTTCTGCTGGTCGGTGGCGCGGGCCCCCTTCTCCCACACGGCCAGCCGCATGCGACTGACCACCCGGGGCCGCTTCTCGTTGGAGATGTCGATCATGCGCACGCCGCCGACGTTCTCATCGGGCGAGTAGGCCGTGGTGTTGCTGTCGTACTCGTCGAACTCCACGAGGTACTTGTGGCCCTTGATGGTCACGGGGATGGTGCTCTGCGGGATCGTCACCTCGGGCCAGGTGACGTAGCCGACCTCCTTGAGGTCGGTGACCGGGCCGGTGTGGGCCTGGACCGGGGAGGCGTCCATGATCCGCATCCCGCCGCCGCCGTGGGTGATCTCGCTGACGTAGTTCTGGGTCAGCCCGTTCTGCACGTCGGCCAGGTAGAGCCGCTTCCCGTCGTCGCTCACCGAGAGCCCGTGGGTGGCGATGGTCTCGCTGTGCATCACCAGCTGAGGCTTCGTCGGATCGGTGAGGTCGATCGCGG
This sequence comes from Frankiales bacterium, assembly GCA_025464795.1. GTDB lineage: Bacteria > Actinomycetota > Actinomycetes > Mycobacteriales > SCTD01 > RYN-111. The sequence goes on along the minus strand of JAODNB010000371.1, from coordinate 13,496 downwards.
ACAGACCCCGGTCCGCGGTCGTGGAGGCCCAGTAGGTCCGGCCGTCGGGGGAGAACGCTCCTTCGTGCCCGAGGATGCCGAGGGGCAGCGTGCTGGCGAGGACCGGGTGACGGCAGTCCTTGGACGCGTCGTAGACGTCCACCACACCGACCTGGGTCGCAGGTGACCCGGCCACCGCCGCCAGCAGGCCGCGCTTGGCGTTGAGCCGGAACGACTCGTGCGGGGTCCGCATCGCGAGCGTGTTGAGCACCGTCGTGCGGAGCGGCTTGGCGGGGTTGCTCATGTCGAGCACGACGACGCCGCCGGGGCTGTTGGGCTCGTTGGTCGGGAACAGCAGCGTGCCGTCGTAGAAGCCGCACTCGTGACCGGCCTTGTCGGTGTAGCGATGCACCTGGAAGCCGCCGCTGGTGCCCTCGTGGCCGACGTCGACCAGGTTGCAGGTGTAGCCCTTGGCGGCCCGCCCGCTGGCGAAGTCCTTGGCCGGGACCCGGCCCTGGATGGAGGTCTCCGGCCGGCTCGTCCGGTCGCACGGGGCATCGGGGGTCGCACCCATGCCGACCGCGGTGTACGAGGGGCTGGCACCCTGCAGGCTTCCGCGTCCGAGCGAGCCGTGCCACAGCTGGTAGTCCTGCAGGGCAGTGAGCCGGGGTGCGGAGCCTGTGGCGTAGGCCAGGGAGCCCGCAGTGAGCACTCCCGCAGCGGCCAGTGCGATCGAGGTACGTAGGCGCATGGGCCTGACTTCGCCGTTGCGCGCGAGTTTCCTGCTCCCGTCAGGCGGTGAGGGCCGCCAGGGCCATGGCCCGCAGCATCGGGGCTTGGCTCGCGGGCTGCTCGATCCGCGGCGTGGAGTTGAGCATCCCGAACACCGCGTGCGCCCGGGCCCGGGCCTGCTCCCGGGTCAGGGCAGGGACGAGCTGGTCGACCCAGAGCTCGACGTAGCCGCGCTGCAGTCGGCGCACCTGGTGCTGGTCGGTGGGGGACAGGGAGGCGAAGTCGCGGTCCTGGACGCGGATGAGGTCCGGCTCGGTCAGCGAGAACTCCAGGTGCTTGTCCACCAGCCGCTCCAGCGCATCCGCCGGGCTCTTGGCTGCGGCGACCTCGACCCGGCCGTTCTGCAGCAGGTCCTCCGAGATGCCGACCAGCAGATCTCCGAGCAGGCGGTCCTTGGAGGAGAAGTGCTTGTAGACCCCCGGCCCGCTGATCCCGACGGCGGCGCCGAGGTCCTCGATGGAGACCCCGTGGTAGCCGAACTCCGCGAACATGCGGGCAGCTTCGCGACGCAGCTGCTCCTGTCGCGGGGTGGACATCGGCGACCGCCTTGCGTTGAGCGGTTAGGGACCGCTAACCTAGCACGAGTTAGGGATCGCTAACCCCCTGGAGCCACCGTGGACGCACCCGTCCTGCGCACGTCTGCTGTGCCTGGCAGCGACGTGTTCGAGAAGAACGCGGCCCACCACCGCGCCCTCGTCACCGAGCTGGCCAAGCGCCTCGCTGAGGCAGCGGAGGGGGGGCCGTTGAAGGCCCGCGAGAAGCATGCGGCGCGCGGCAAGCTCCTGCCCCGGGAGCGGGTGGACACCCTGTTGGACAGGGGATCTGCGTTCCTGGAGCTGAGCCCACTGGCGGCCAACGGCATGTACGACGACGACTGCCCCGCGGCCGGCGTCATCACGGGAGTCGGCCGCGTCGCGGGCCGTGAGTGCGTCATCGTCGCGAACGATGCAACGGTCAAGGGCGGCACCTACTACCCGATGACGGTGAAGAAGCACCTTCGGGCGCAGGAGGTCGCGCTCCACAACAACCTGCCGTGCATCTACCTCGTGGACTCGGGGGGTGCTTTCCTGCCGAAGCAGGACGAGGTCTTCCCGGACCGGGAGCACTTCGGCCGGATCTTCTACAACCAGGCCACCATGTCCGCTCGCGGCATCCCGCAGATCGCTGCGGTCCTGGGCTCCTGCACGGCCGGCGGCGCGTACGTGCCCGCCATGTCCGACGAGTGCGTCATCGTTCGTGATCAGGGGACGATCTTCCTCGGTGGTCCGCCTCTGGTGAAGGCCGCAACGGGCGAAGTGGTCACGGCTGAGGACCTCGGTGGGGGACTGCTGCACAGCAAGACCAGCGGGGTGACCGATCACCTCGCCGATGACGACGCACACGCGCTGCGCATCGTGCGGTCGATCGTCGGCACCCTCGGCCCGCGGACGGAGAAGCCGTGGGAGGTGCTGCCGTCCGTCGAACCAGTGCTCGACCCGGCGGAGCTCTACGGCGTCGTCCCGGCTGACGCCCGGACCCCCTCCGACGTCCGCGAGGTCATCGGCCGCATCGTCGACGGCTCGCGCTTCCAGGAGTTCAAGAAGGAGTACGGCGCGACGCTCGTCACCGGGTTCGCGCGGGTCCACGGCCATCCCGTCGGCATCGTCGCGAACAACGGCGTGCTGTTCGCCGAGTCGGCCCTCAAGGGCGCCCACTTCATCGAGCTCTGCGACAAGCGCCAGATCCCGCTGCTGTTCCTGCAGAACATCACCGGCTTCATGGTGGGCCGGGAGTACGAAGCCGGGGGGATCGCGAAGCACGGAGCCAAGATGGTCACGGCCGTCGCCTGCGCGCGCGTCCCCAAGCTGACCGTCGTCATCGGCGGGTCCTTCGGCGCCGGCAACTACGCGATGTGCGGGCGGGCCTACTCACCCCGCTTCCTGTGGATGTGGCCCAACGCCCGCATCTCCGTCATGGGTGGTGAGCAGGCGGCATCCGTCCTGACGCAGGTCGCCCGCGAGGGCGTCGACCTCGATGCCCTGGCGACAGAGGTCCGCCAGCAGTACGAGGACCAGGGCAACCCCTACTACTCGACCGCGCGCCTGTGGGACGACGGCGTCATCGATCCCCTCGACACCCGCACGGTGGTCGGGCTGGCCCTGGGGGCGGCTGCCAACGCGCCCCTCGAGCCGGTCTCCTACGGCGTCTTCAGGATGTGACAGAGATGTTCAAGACAGTCCTGGTGGCGAACCGTGGCGAGATCGCGGTCCGCGTGATGAAGACCCTTCGGAACATGGGCATCCGCACCGTCGCCGTGTTCTCCGATGCGGACGCCGACGCCCGTCACGTCCGCGAGGCGGATGTCGCCGTGCACCTCGGCCCGGCGAACGCGCGCGAGTCCTACCTGAACATCGGCAAGGTCGTGCAGGCCTGCCTCGACACGGGCGCTGACGCGGTGCACCCGGGGTACGGATTCCTCGCCGAGAACGCGGACTTCGCGCAGGCCCTTGCTGACAACGGGATCACGTTCATCGGTCCTCCGGTGCAGGCCGTCATCACGATGGGCGACAAGATCCGGGCGAAGCAGGCCGTCTCGAAGGCCGGTGTCCCGGTCGTCCCCGGTCGCACCGACGAGGGCATGACCGACGCCGACCTCGTCGAGGCTGCGGAGGAGGTCGGCTACCCCGTCCTGGTGAAACCGTCCGCGGGTGGTGGCGGCAAGGGGATGTTCCTCGTCGAGCACGCCGCTGACCTGCCCGAGGCGCTGAAGTCCGCGAGACGCACCGCTGCCAGCGCCTTCGGCGACGACACCCTGTTCCTGGAGCGGTTCGTCCAGCGGCCGCGGCACATCGAGGTGCAGGTCCTGGCCGATAGCCACGGCACGACGATCCACCTGGGCGAGCGCGAGTGCTCTCTGCAGCGCCGGCACCAGAAGGTCGTCGAGGAGGCGCCGTCCGCTCTGCTCGATGAGGCAACTCGCGCCCGCATCGGCGCCTCGGCGGTCGCGACGGCTGAGTCGGTCGGTTACGTCGGTGCAGGGACGGTCGAGTTCATCGTCAGCGCCGACAAGCCGGACGAGTTCTTCTTCATGGAGATGAACACGCGGTTGCAGGTGGAGCACCCGGTGACAGAGCTCGTCACCGGCATCGACATCGTCGAGCAGCAGGTCCGCGTGGCCGCGGGCCTGGCGCTGGGTCTCACGCAGGACGACATCGTCCTGGACGGGCATGCCGTCGAGGTCCGCACCTATGCCGAGGACCCCGCCCGCGGGTTCCTGCCGACGGGCGGGCGGGTGCTGCGGCTCAACGAGCCGACCGGTGAGGACGTCCGCGTCGACTCAGCCCTTCTCGAGGGCACCGTCGTCGGCTCCACCTACGACCCGATGATCAACAAGGTCATCGCCTGGGGCCATGACCGTGCCTCCGCCCTGGCGAAGCTCGACCGGGCGCTGGCCGAGCAGGTCGTCCTCGGGGTCAGCACCAACACTGCCTTCCTGCGTCAGCTGATCCGGCACCCCGAGGTCCAGGCAGGTCGGCTCGACACCGCCTTCATCGAGCGCCACCTCGACGAGCTCATCACGGACGAGGTGCCGGCCCGGGCCCTGGCCGTGTACGCGCTGCGCGAGCGCCTCGCCACCGGTGGACCCGACCTGTGGGACCAGCCGACCGCCTGGCGGCCCGGCAAGGAGGCGAAGCTGTCCTGGCACCTCGTGGTCCCCGGTGGCCGCAACGTCGACGTCACCCTGCAAGGCGACTTCGTCAGCGTGGACGGCGGAGAGGCCTTCGCGGCCACTGGCCTGCTCGACGGCGACGACCTTCTTCTCACCACGGGTGGACGCACCACTCGGTGGGCCACCGCGGTCGACGGGGCTGACACCTGGATCGGGCGGGCAGGGTCCTCCTGGGTGCTGCACGAGCAGCTCCTGCAGCTCCGCCTCGACGCCGGCGCCCACGATGGGGACATCACCAGCCCCATGCCGGGCAGTGTGATCGCGGTGCACGCGACCGCGGGTGCAGAGGTCAAGAAGGGCGATCCGATCGTCGTCGTGGAGGCTATGAAGATGGAGCACACCCTGACCGCACCCATGGACGGCACGGTCAGCGACCTGCTCGTCCGCGTCGGCCAGCAGGTCGCCGTCGACGAGCTCCTCGCCCAGGTGACGGCATGACCGCCCTTGCCGGCCTGCCGAGCCGGGTGACCGTGTATGAGGTCGGTCCGCGCGACGGGCTGCAGAACGAGAAGGCCATCATCCCGGTAGAGGTGAAGGCGGAGTTCATCCGTCAGCTCCTCGCCGCCGGGCACCGCGCCGTGGAGACGACCTCGTTCGTGAGCCCGAAGTGGGTGCCCCAGCTCGCGGACAACGCCGAGCTCCTCGCGCTGCTGGGCGAGCAGCCCGAGGGCGTGCGGATGCCCGTACTCGTCCCGAACGAGAAGGGGCTGGAGGGCGCGCTGATGGCAGGGGTCCAGGAGGTCGCCGTCTTCGGCAGCGCGACCGAGACCTTTGCGCAGAAGAACCTCAACCGCTCCGTCGCAGAGTCGCTGGAGATGTTCCGGCCGGTGGTCGACCGGGCCCGCTCTGAGGGCTTGATGGTCCGCGGCTACCTCAGCATGTGCTTCGGCGACCCCTGGGAGGGGTCCGTCGACCCGCACGTCGTCGCGGGTCACGCGCGCACGCTGTTCGACATGGGAATCACCGAGCTCTCGCTCGGCGACACCATCGGCGTCGCCACCCCGGGCCAGGTGGTCGCGCTTCTCGGTTCCCTTGGCCAGCAGGGGATCTCGGTCGACCAGCTGGCGGTCCACTTCCATGACACCTACGGGCAGGCGCTGTCCAACACGCTCATCGCGCTGCAGCACGGCATCACCGTTGTCGATGCCAGCGCCGGCGGCCTCGGCGGTTGCCCCTACGCGAAGAGCGCCACCGGGAACCTCGCCACCGAGGACCTGCTCTGGCAGCTCCACGGCCTCGGCATCGAGACGGGTGTCGACCTCGACAGCCTTGTCCGCACCAGCCTCTGGATGGCCGAGCAGCTCGGTCGCCCCGCCCCCAGTCGCGCGGTCACCGCGCTCTCGAAGAAGGACTGACTCCCCATGTCGCTCGACACCCAGCTCTCCGACGAGCAGCTGCAGCTGAAGAAGATCGTCCAGGAGTTCGCGCGCGACGTGGTCGCGCCGGTCTCCTACCACCACGACAAGACCAAGACCTTCCCGTACGACGTCGTGAAGCAGATGGGTGAGATGGGCCTGTTCGGCCTGCCGTTCCCTGAGGAGTTCGGCGGCATGGGCGGCGACTTCTTCGCGCTCTGCCTTGCGCTCGAGGAGCTCGCCAAGGTCGACCAGTCTGTCGCCATGACGCTCGAGGCCGGCTGCTCGCTCGGGGCGATGCCGGTCTACCGGTTCGGCACGCAGGAGCAGAAGGAGCAGTGGCTGCCGCAGCTCTGCTCCGGCCGGGCCCTCGGCGCGTTCGGGCTCACGGAGCCGGGTGCCGGCAGCGACGCCGGCGGCTCCCGCACGACCGCCCGACTCGAGAACGGCGAGTGGGTCATCAACGGCACCAAGGCCTTCATCACCAACAGCGGGACCGACATCTCGACGCTTGTCACGGTCACCGCCGTGACGGGGGAGTCGGCCACGGGCAAGAAGGAGATCTCGAGCATCCTCGTCCCGATCCCGACGAAGGGCTACACCGCCGAGCCGCCGTACGACAAGGTCGGCTGGCACGCCTCCGACACGCACCCGCTCACCTTCGACGACGTCCGTGTTCCCGAGGCGAACCTGCTCGGCGAGAAGGGCCGCGGATACGCCAACTTCCTGTCGATCCTCGACGAGGGCCGCATCGCCATCGCTGCGGTCGCGACCGGTGTCGCGCAGGGCTGCGTCGACGAGTCGGTGAAGTACGCCAAGGAACGTGAGGCCTTCGGCAAGCCCATCGGCCAGAACCAGGCGATCTCGTTCAAGATCGCGCGGATGGAGGCACGCGCCCATGTCGCCCGGACGGCGTACTACGACGCTGCGTCGCGAATGCTGTCGGGTCGGCCGTTCAAGAAGGAGGCCTCGATCGCGAAGATGATCGCCGGCGAGGCGGCCATGGACAACGCGCGGGATGCGACGCAGGTCCATGGCGGCTACGGCTTCATGAACGAGTACCTGGTCTCCCGCCACTACCGCGACAGCAAGATCCTCGAGGTGGGCGAGGGCACGACCGAGGTCCAGCTGATGCTCATCGCCCGCGACCTCGGCCTGTAGCAGCACCCGATCCCTGACACTGGATCATGCGCACTCCAACGGTCACGACAGCGGGCTGCCTGCTCCAGCTCACTGTCGACGAGCCGACGACCGCCACCCTCGCCGTCGCGGTCGCGGCTGCCCCAGCTTCCGAGACCCTGTCGATCACCGTCGACGGCGTCACGGTCGAGCCGAGGGAGGTGGCTGCCCACCACGGGACGCGGCTGCACGTGGTGCAGCTGCCCGCGGGAAGCGCCGTCGTCCGCTACGACGTCGAGGTCGTGCCGGTCCCGGCGCCGCGGCGCGTCAGCGAGCTCGAGGCGATGGTCGCGCTCAGGCCGAGCAGGTACTGCCCGTCGGACCAGCTCGCACCCTGGGCGCACAAGGAGTTCGGCAGCAGCGCGACGCCCGAAGGCGTGACGGACTGGGTGTTCGAGCGGCTGACCTACGGCAGCAGCCGGCCGGTGGACAGCGCGATGGACACCCTCATCACCAATGAGGGCGTGTGCCGGGACTACGCGCACCTGGTGATCTGCGTGCTGCGGGCACTCGACATCCCTGCTCGGCTCGCGAGTGCCTACGCACCGGGCCTGTACCCCATGGACTTCCACGCCGTCGCGGAGGTGGCCGTCGACGGCCTCTGGCAGGTGTTCGATGCCACCAAGATGGCCCCCGCACCGACCCTGCTCCGCATCGCCACCGGCCAGGACGCCGCTGACACCGCTTTCCTCACCCTGACCGGCGGCAACGCGACCCTCACCTGGACCGAGGTCTGGGCCTACACCGACGGGGACCTGCCGGCGAACGCTCCCACGCACCTGGCGTGATCCCGACCACGCCTGCCGCGCCAGACTTGTCGGCGGGCGGGCAGCGCGGGAGGCTCTGACGGACGACGATGGCGTCGGCCGTACCGAACAACAGGGGCGAAGCGATGCAGTTCCACAAGCAGGACAAGGACCGCAAGGCGCTCGCGGCGGACCTCAAGGCGCTCGAGGTCTTCGACGGCGTGGACGCGAAGGCCCTGGACGCGCTCGCCGGTGCCGGCCGGGTGGTGCACCTGCCGCCCGGTTGGGCTCTCATGACCGAGAACACCCCGGCCGACTCCTGCTACGTGCTCCTCGACGGGTCCACCGAGGTACGGCACAAGAGCGAGGTGATCGCCACGCTCAACCTCGGGGCGCTCGTCGGTGAGGCCGCCCTCGTCGAGCAGAAGCGGCGGAACGCGACGGTGATCACGGTGACCGACGTCCGCGCCCTGCGCCTCGGCTACGAGGACCTGGCTCCGCTGTTCGCCAAGTACCCCGCGCTCGAGGCCGCCTTCCGTGCCGCGTGGGACAAGAAGGAGACCGTCGCCGGCTAGTCCAGCCAGCTCTCGGCGTGGGTCGACAGCACGCGCAGCTGCTGCGTGGCCCGGGTCAGCGCGACGTACAGCGTCCGCAGGCCGGCCTTCTCGGTCAGCGCCTCGGACACGATGGTCTCCGGTGACATGACGAGGCAGCCGTCGTACTCCAGGCCCTTCACCTGCCAGGTGTCGACGACGGCCACGCGGGGGTCGCTCACCAGTGCCCGCACGGGCACGCGGAGGGCGCGCGGCACCACGACGCCGACCGTCCCGGAGACCGCAGCGAGCAGGGCAGCCACCTCCTCCTGCACGTGCGCCACCGGGTCGGCGACCGCCGTCCAGACCGGCTCGATGCCCGTGGTGCGCACCGCGTCCGGAGCGACCGCAGCCGGGTCGATGCGATGCAGCACCCGCGCCGCGAGATCCGCGATCTCCGTGCTGGTGCGGTAGTTCGTCGACAGCTCCGCGGACCGCACGCGCGACTTGCCCAGCACCTCGTCCATGCCTCGCCGGACCTCCTCCACGTCGGGCCACGCAGACTGCGCCCAGTCGCCGACGATGGTCCAGGTCGCGCCGCGGGCGCGCCGGCCGAGCATCCGCCACTGCATGGGCGTGACGTCCTGCGCCTCGTCGACCACGACGTGCGCGTAGGTGCGGTAGTCGGCCTCGAGAGCGGGCACCCGCGACGAACCGCGGTTGCGGTCGGCGAAGGTCGTGACCCCGTGCTCCTGGGCCAGCGCCTCGAGCTCTGCCTCCTCGCTCCAGGCGTCGTCGGGATCGGGCTCCGGCTCGGGCGGCGGACCCAGCAGCGCTGCGAGCTCGTCGAGCAGAGCGGTGTCCGCCGCGGAGTAGGACGTCGACGGCCAGGAGCGGGCGAGCACCCTCTGCTCGTCGGAGGAGTAGAGGCCGCCCGCCACCTTGGCCAGTGGCACGGAGCCCGACCGGAGCAGGCCGATCACCTGCACCGGCTCGAGGACCGGCCAGGCCTTGTCGACCTCCCGCACGAACTCGGGGTCGGACCGCAGCCACCGTCCGAAGTCCTCCCGGTCGCCGGGCTCTGGCGGCGCCGCGTTGGGGCGTCGCTCCCAGCTGCGCCAGGCGACCTCGACGAGGGCAGCGACGTAGGCCGTGCGCCCGGCGTTGTGGCTGCGTGGGGAGCGCCCCACCTGGGTGCGGCGCCGGAGCAGCTCCTCGACGGGGACGGTGATCGTGTGTCCCCAGCGCACGAGCTCCATGTCCCGCAGCCGCTGCACGCCGCCGAGGTGCCGGATCGTGCGCTTCAGCAGCTGCACCATCCGGACGGAGCCCTTCACGGCGATGGTCGCCGGGTCGTCGTCGCCGTCGGGGGTGAGCCCGCGGGGGAGCGCGGGCAGACCGCCGAGGTCAGACAGCCTGACGCTCGTCTCGCCGAGGGACGGCAGGACAGCGCCGATGTAGTCGACGAACACCGGCGACGGACCGACGACGAGGACCCCGCGGCGGCCGTACCAGTCCCGCTTCGCGTACATGAGGTAGGCGACCCGGTGCAGGGCCACGGCGGTCTTGCCCGTACCCGGCCCACCCGTCACGACCAGGGCGCCGTCGTCCGGAGCTCGTACGGCAAGGTCCTGCTCGCGCTGGATGGTGGCCACGATGTCGCGCATCTGCGGGCCGCGCTCGCGCGAGACCGCCGCCAGGAAGGCGCCGTCCCCCACCACGGTCCCGTCGAGGTCCGCAGCCGGGTCGAGCAGCTCGTCCTCGACCCCGACCACGCGGGGCCCGCGGCAGGTGATGGTGCGACGCCTCACCACGCCCAGCGGGTCGGCGGCGGTGGCTCGGTAGAAGGGCGCTGCGGCGGGCGCCCGCCAGTCGACGACGATCGGCTCCTGGTCCTCGGTGCGCAGACCCAGGCGCCCGATGTGGAGCACGGGGCCCTCCAGGACGTCCAGCCGGCCGAAGACGAGCCCTTCGCCGGCGGCGTCGAGGTCGACCCGGCGAGCAGCCGCGGCAAGAGCGTGGACATCTCGCTCGAAGATCGCCTGAGGGGTCCCGGTCCCGGTGCCGTGCAGCGAGGCCCGCTCGCGCACGATCGCCTCGGCGCGCAGGACCTCGAGCCGGGCGAGAGCCCTGTCGACGACGTCCTGCTCCCGCGCGATCTCGTGCTCGAGCTCAGCCACACTTCTCCCATGAACGCGGGCAGCAGGTGCTGCAACCGGTCGCACAGTCTGCCCTGTGCACACGAACGGGTGACGGCGGTTCCTTGATCGCCGGTCGAGGAACCGGACATGCGTCGCGTTTCCGTGCTGATCTCCGCCCTCCTGCTGGGGTTCCTCGCCGTGCCCAGCTCGGCGTCGCCCACCCTGGTGGACACGACAGGGACGGCCTACTCCATGGACCGTGCGGTCGTCCCGATCCTGTTCCCGGTGCTGGGGCCGACGTCCTACTCCGACAACTACCTCGCCTGCCGTTCCGGTTGCGCGCGCAAGCACATGGGCCAGGACCTCATGGGCCCGAAGATGTCGCCGCTGGTGGCGGCCTGCGACGGCACCGTCGCCTCCTTGAAGCGCGAGAGCTCCGTCGGCGAGGGCAACTACCTGGTCCTCGCCTGCGACCACGGCAAGGCTGCGGGCTGGAGCGCCGTGTACCTGCACATCAACAACGACACCCCGGGTACGGACGACGGCCGGGGCACAGCGAGCTACGCGTTCCCCAAGGGGATCGCCGTCGGTGTCCGGGTCCTCGCCGGCCAGCTCGTCGCCTGGCGGGGTGACTCCGGAAACGCCGAGAGCACCGGGCCGCACCTGCACTTCGAGCTGCGCAAGGGATACAGCTGGGGCGGCGTCGTCTACAACGCCTTCCCGTCGCTGCAGGCGGCACGGCACATCGCCGCCCCCACAGCGTCGGGCCCGCACCCGGACGGCACCCTGATCCGCACCCCGCAGAAGGACCTGTACGTCATCAGCAACCTGCAGAAGAGGCTGGTGACCCCGGGCGTCCTCTCGGCCAACCGGCTGTCCGGAGCCAACGCGATCGACGTCACTGCGGCCGAGAGCGCCCGGTACCTGACCCTCGCGCCGCTGTGGCCCCGCGACGGTGCACTGCTGAAGGACCAGGACGGCGCCATCTGGCGGGTGCTGGGCTCCCACCGCTACCTCGCCACACCGAACGCCGACGAGCCGGTCTTCCCCGTCCCCGCAAGCGATCTCGCCCGCCTTCAGGTCATGGACGCACCGGTGCTTCCCTTCACGAGCGGCATGGTGATCCGGACCTCGTCGGGAACGTTCGAGATCGGGCAGGACGGTCAGCTTCACAGCGTCTACCCGACCCTCATGGCGTCCTACGGCTGGACTCAGCAGGACGTCGTCCCGGTGGCCGCGGACCTCGAGCTGCCGTGGTCCGTCGGTGACCCGCTGGGCTTCCGCGACGGCACTCTGGCCCTGATCCCGGGCAAGGGCGTCGCGGTGCTCTCGGGAGGCGTCGTCCGGAGGGTCTGGGACACCCGCGAGCTGAACGCGTACGGCTACGCCGGCAAGCCCCGGCTGTCCGTGGCGGCCTCCAGCGTCGCGGGACTGCCCGAGGGCGAGGTCGCGGGCGGACCGGTCGACCAGTGGCGCTCCCGCTAGACAGCGTGGCCCTGCCGCACCGGGTCATTAGCCTGAGGCGATGCCCACTCCACTCGCGCCGCTCACGACGCTGCGGGTCGGCGGACCGGCTGAGGAGCTGTGGGAGTGCACGACCGAAGCGGCCCTGGTCGAGGCCGTTCGGGAGGCGCCGGACGCCCTTGTGCTGGGGGGCGGCTCCAACGTCGTCCTGCCCGACGACGGCGTGCCCCAGGTGGTGCTGGTCCGCAACCGCGGGTTGCAGAAGCTGACCGTCCAGGCGGGTGAGGACTGGGACGCCTTCGTCGCGGCCTCCTTGGCCGAGGGCTACGTCGGGCTCGAGGCGCTCTCGGGCATACCGGGGACAGTCGGTGCCTCCCCGATCCAGAACATCGGCGCCTACGGTGCTGAGGTCGCAGGCTGCATCAGGTCGGTGCGCGCCTACGACCGGGTAGCGAGAACAGTCGCGGAGCTGACCGCTGCGGACTGCGGTTTCTCCTACCGGACCAGTGCGTTCAAGGCCGTACGCCGCTGGGTGGTCCTGGCCGTCACGTTCGACCTGGTCCGGGGCACGCAGTCCGCTCCGGTGCGCTACGCCGAGCTCGCCGGGCTGCTCGACGTCCCGCTGGGGTCCTCCGCGCCTGCCGACGAGGTGCGCGCCGCAGTGCTCGAGCTGCGCGCCGGCAAGGGGATGGTGCTGTCCCCGGACGACCCCGACAGCGTGTCCGTCGGCTCGTTCTTCACCAACCCGCTCGTTCGCGAGGCACCGGCCGGTGCACCCTCCTGGCCGGATCCGTCAGGTCGCGTCAAGGTCAGTGAGGCCTGGCTGATCGAGCAGAGCGGCTTCCCGAAGGGCTGGGGCAGCGGCCCGGCCGGGCTGTCGACGAAGCACACGTTGGCGGTGGTCAACCGGGGCGGCGCCACGGCCGCAGACGTCCTCGCCTGCGCGCGGGAGGTCCGGTCAGGCGTGCAGCAGCGGTTCGGCATCACCCTCGAGAACGAGCCCCTGATCGTCGGCGACTCCCTGTAGGCGCTCGTTCGGCTTAGAAGCACAGGACTTGTTCCTCATGCGCTTTGGCCTTTGTGTCGTCGCCCCGCGCCACGCCGCAGTTGTGTGTTCTCGAGCCCATCCACAGATCACGACAGGCCGCGTTCGCAGGGTGGTCGGGGCTTCAGAATCGGAGGCATGGAGCTCGCCGTCGTCTGCCCGCCGAGTCGCCAAGGACTGGCGACACTGGCTCAGCTGAAGACAGCAGGAGTCAATCGGCACGCTGTCGCGAAGGCTGTCCGCGACGCGGTGCTCGTGCGGACGCACAGGGGTGTCTACTCGCCGGCCGCACTGCCGGAGGTCGCAACGCACCTGCTCTCCGGAGGTGTGATCGACAAGGGCTATCTCGCCTGGGTGCGCTCCGTCCTGCTGTCCTTGGGAAAGGACTGCATGGCCGCTCGCCGGACGGCTGCCGCCCTGTGGGGTTTCGACATGTACATCGAACCGCACGACGTCGAAGTGGCCGTGCCGCTCGATCGCGGCCGGACCTCTCTCGTCGGAGTCCTCGTGCTCCGGCGGTCCCGGACAGCGGTCTCACGCCACGTGCTGGGGT
>JAODNB010000354.1 GCA_025464795.1 Frankiales bacterium | reverse complement strand
CGCGGACGTAGCTGCGCGTCCACGGGACCTGCACGGGAGCGCCCGAGGGCAGCTCGGGCGCCTCAAGGCCGCGGTGGTCCAGCGTCACACGCACATTCAACAGCGTTCCCGCCGCCGGCGTGCGGGCAACTCTGTTACGAGATCTTCTGCAACCGCGCGGACAGGTGCGCCTGCAGGGGGTGACCCATGGCCGCCATGTCGATCGCGTACGCGAGGTCTCCGTCCTCAACCAGCCCGTACAGGCGCCGAAGGCCCTTGACGTCCTTGGAGGTCTCGGTGCGGGCGACCACCTCGGTGGTGAGCTCGATGCGGTGGAACACCACCTCACCCACGTAGACCTCCACGATGCCCGTCGGGTGGGCGAGCATGACCTCGACGTCACGGGGGCTCTTGCCCGGCCGCCAGAACCCCGTCTCGGTCCCGCTCGGCCTGACCCGCGTGCCGTCCTCGTCGAGGAGCCAGGTCTTGGAGATGTAGGCGAGGAAGGGGCGGCCGTCGTGGGAGAAGCTCACCTCCTGCTCGTACCGGGCCTCAGTGATGCTCGGGTAGCCCACGACCCCGAGGCCCTGCCACTCCCCCACGAGGAACGCGAGGTGCTCGAGGTCGGGGTGGAGGTCGGGCGAGGTCACGCGAGGATCGCCCGGCTGATGATCATCTTCTGGATCTCGGTGGTGCCGCCCCCGAGCGAGGCCAGCTTCGCGTCGCGCAGCGCTCGCTCGGCGGGGAAGTCCTTGAGGTAGCCGTACCCGCCGTGGATCTGGATCGACTCGAGGGCGTTGTCCACCGAGAGGGTGCCGCAGAGGGCCTTGGCGACGGACGCCTCGACCATGTGCTCCTTGCCGGCCTGCTTCAGCCAGGCGGCCTTGTAGACCGCGTTGCGCACGACCTGGTAGTTGATCTCCATCTGCGCGAGCTTGTGCGCGATCACCTGGTGGTGCGCGATCGGCTTGCCGAACTGCTGGCGCTGCTTGGCGTAGGTGATCGCCTGGTCCAGCGTGGTGCGCATCCCCCCGACGATGCCGGCGAGCATCACGGTGCGCTCCCAGTCGAAGCACTCGAAGGCCACCTTCCAGTGCGCGTTGCCGAGGTCACCGAGGACCGCGTTCGCGGGGACGCGGCAGTCCTCGAGGAAGATCTCCGCCGTTGGACTCGACCGGCAGCCGAGCTTGTCCAGCTCGCGCCCGACCTTGAAGCCCGGGTTGGTCTTGGCGTCGACGATGAAGGCGGTCGGCCCTTCGGGCGCCTTCGCGAGCACAGTGCAGACGTCGGCGATCGGGCCGTTGGTGATGAAGATCTTCGAGCCGTTGAGGACCCAGTCGTCGCCCTCCCGGACGGCTGTCGTCTTGATGGCCGTCGAGTCCGACCCGGCCTCGGGCTCCGTCGAGGCCCAGGCCCCTATGAGCGAGCCGTCACACAACCCCGGCAGGTAGCGGCGCTTCTGCTCCTCGGTGCCGTGCAGCCAGATCGGGACGGTGCCGATGACCCAGTGCGCCCCGAGCGACAGCCCGAAGCCGCCGTCGCGGCCCCCCTCGGCCAGCGCCTCGTTGACCAGGCAGCAGTCGAGGATGGACCCGCCGGAACCGCCGTACTCCTCCGGGATCGGCATGCCCGGGACGCCCGCGGCGCTGACGGCCTTCCAGACCTGGGGGTCCCACTGGCCCTTCTGGTCACGCTCGGCGGCGCCGGGGGCGATGACGTCCTGGCCCAACTTGCGCATGCTGGCGTACAGGGCCTCTTGCTCGTCGCTCAGGGAGAAGTCCACTCCGGGATGCTAACCGCGGTTCACGCGTGCGTCAGCGCTGGCCCTGGAACAGCTTGTAGACCGCGTAGACGGACAGCCACGCCAGCAACGCGAACAGGGTGACGAGCAGACCGGTGGAGAAGTACTCGACCTTCATGATCGGGACCCTATCCGGCGGCGGGCGAGAAACCACACCACGAGGAGCACGAGCAGGAGCAGGCTCACCATGCCGGCCGCAACGGGCACCAGCACGCTGCGGTCCTTGTAGAGCGCCAGGGCCTTGGCCTTGACCGGGGGGCTGACCGACGAGGGCTTGTCGGGGAACGTGATCTCTCCCGAGGCCTTGCGCTCGAGCAGGCCGGACTTCATGTCGATGACCGCGTGCCAGGGCCCGCCGCGGATCGCCTTGTCGAGGGGCACCACGACGTCGGCGGTGTCGCGAGGCGCCAGCGTGGTCCCGAGCTGCGCGGGAAACGGACCCGCGGACAGGCCGCCGGGGCCGTTGCTGAGCTGCAGTGAGCCCCGCATGTCCAGGGCCCGGGCTCCGGTGTTGTGGACCTTCGCCAACACAGCTGGGGTGCCGTCCGCGTTACGCACGGCCTGAAGGCTGTCGACGTTGAAGTCGCTCTTGGGGGCGCCCCCCCTGCTGACCTCCAGGTACACCCGGATGCCGACCCGCGCGCCCACGACGACGCCGCTGCTGGGAGGCGGGGGGGCGTCGGCGATCACACCGCCGTAGCGCTCGCCGGCGGTCGCGTCGATGGGCACCGCGAAGCGCAAAGTGGCCTTGACGGCCTTGCCCGGAGGGACCACCAGCGAGGTCGGAGACACCGACATCCAGGACGTGAGCTCGTTCGTCCCGTGCCCCGGCTGCAGAGCGAAGGCGCCACCCGAGATCAACGCCGAGTCGGGGTAAAGCTGAACGCTCAGCGGCTTGGCATACCCGTTGCACACCTGGAAGTCGCGGGAGAAGGTGGCGCCGGGCTTGACGACGTCGACCACGGCGCTGTGCGCACGAGGATCGGCCAGGCCGGCCCTCGGGATCTGGAGCAGCCCGATGCCCAGCCCAGGCGGGCACGTGTCGGCTGCGCCGGCGCCGGCGGACGGCGTGCCGACCAGCAGTACGAGGGCCGCGAGGAGCAGGGCGGCAGCCTTCCTAGCCAATGGTCTGCGTCACCGTCCCTGTGTACCGCCCGGGGGCCGCTTGCGCGGGGATGGTGACGGTGAGCGCCAGCGTGTACGAGGACGCCAGGTCGGCCAGCGAGACCGGCAGCGCATAAGTCAGCCGGAAGACCGGACTGGCCGACGGCAGCGTCACTGTGGCGGTGCTGCTCGAGGTGGAGCCGAGGGACACGGCGGTCTCCTGCACCTGCGCCGCGCCGGGCGGGATGTGCGTCGCGGGCGAGGTGGTCACCGCGGCGCCGACGAGGTCGAAGCCGCTGGTGCTCACGCTCACGTTGTATCCGGTAGCCGCCGATCGACCATCGAGGACCGTCGTGCTCAGGTTTCCCATCACGGTGCTTCCACTGCCGAGGAGCGTCGCCCCGGCCGGCACCATGACGACCAGCAGGCCCGACGGGGCGGTGATCACCGGCGCAGCGTCGGCCCTCGGGGAGGTGATGATCGTGCACACGCACGCGGCACCCAGGAAAACCACGAGGGCCTTCCTGGGTGCCGAGAACATGCAGCCTCCGGGGGACTACGAAACGGTCTGCGTGATGGTGCCCAGGAAAGCACCCGTGGCGGCGGCTGAGGTGTTGATCGACACGTGGCTGGTGAACGTCGAGATGTTCGGGTTCTTCGTCGAAGCGTGCAGCAGCGTGGCCGTGGTGCTGGCCAAGGTCAGCGGCGTGCTGGACGGGTGGTCGTTCGTCACAGTAGCGGTGCCGGGGATGGTCACGACCGGGTCGTCGGACCAGATGGTGGCAGAGCTGGGGGCGATCCGGGTGCCGTCCGCGACCGCCGGCGTGGTCACACCGACCATGTCGAAGCTCGAGGCCGAGACGACATCGGTCCAGTTGCCGGTGGTCGTGACCGCGGGGATGCGGGTGTCGGTGATGACGGTGCCCACGATCGTGCCCACAGCGGTGGTGGAGGTGCCGGTGCCCGGCGTCCACACCCCGCCGACGACCGCGACCGAGGGGACGGTGCTGCCGACCGTGAACGTGACGACGGTGTCACCCGTGGCGGCACCTGCAGGGGCAGCAAGGGCCAGACCGAACGCCATGGCGGCGACAGAACCGAGTACGAGGGCCTTGCGCATGGGAGCTCCTGGGGCTGAGGGCCGTCACGCTGTGTGACAACCAGTTCTTCGTCGGGGTGCAGTCCGGGGGACATGGCCCGTGCGAGTCATTTCGCACTAGTCCGACTGGCCCAATGGGGAGGCGCGGGGCGCGTGATTGCCCACTTCTGCCCCGGTTTCGATGACCACGTCGCGACGGAGATGACGGGAACCAGGCTGAGGACCTCCTGGTCACCTAGTCCGCATGACAGGGTGGGGGCATGCGAGCTCTTGTCGTGAAGGTGACTGCCGG
>JAODNB010000306.1 GCA_025464795.1 Frankiales bacterium | reverse complement strand
GCGATCCAGGCCTCGGGGTTCTGCGTCAGCTTCTTGATGTGCTTCGGGACCTTGCCGGTGGCGATGTCCGCGAGCGAGACGTTCGACAGCACGCCTCGCAGGGCTGAGCGGACGGCGACCCAGACCTCCATCAGGGGCTCGGCCGAGCCGTGGTACTCGATCTTCTCCGGCCGCTCACCCCGTACCAGGGCCATCGGACCCTCGACCGCGCGGATGACGTCGGCAACGCTGATCTCCGAGGCAGGGCGCGAGAGCCAGTAGCCGCCGTGGGCTCCGCGGCGGGACTTCACGAGGCCGGCGTGCCGCAGCTCCGACAGGATCGCCTCGAGGAACTTGGCGGGGATCTGCTGCGCTTTCGCGATCGACTCGCTGGTGACCGGGAACTCCGACGACGAGGCCAGCTGGATGGCGGCCCGGACCGCGTAGTCGGCTTTCGCGGAGATGTGCACGCCACCATCAAAGCCGATCACGTATTCTCTAGCGGAGCCATAGGTAATAGCGAAGGGCGACGCATGCAGCTGCACTGGTTCCTGCCGACCGGCGGCGACTCCCGTCACGTCGGCTCGGCAACGGTCCTCGAGGGTCGCACTGCCGCCGCTGTGAAGCGGGCGCCCACTGTGGAGTACCTCGGTCAGGTGGCCCGGGCCGCGGAAGCTGCCGGGTTCGAGTCTGTGCTCACCCCCGTCGGCGCGGGGTGCGAGGACCCGCTGGTGCTGTGCGCCGCCGTCGCCCAGCACACGACCACCCTGAAGTTCCTCGTGGCCTTCCGCCCGGGCTTCGTCCTGCCCTCGCTTCTCGCACAGCAGGCCGCCACCTTCCAGCGCCTCACGGGCGACCGGCTGCTGCTGAACGTGGTCACCGGCGGGGACCCTGTCGAGCAACGCGCGTACGGCGACTTCCTCGGCCATGACGAGCGCTACGAGCGGACCGGCGAGTTCCTCGAGGTCCTGGACCGGATGTGGAGCGGAGACCCGTTCGACCACCGGGGAAAGCACTTCCAGCTGGAAGGTGCGGGCCTGAAGCTCCCGCCCACGACCGCCCCGCGGATCTACTTCGGAGGCGCGTCCCCGGCCGCCGAGAAGGTCGCGGTCGCCCGGGCGGACACCTACCTCACCTGGGGCGAGCCGCCTGCGATGGTCCGCGAGCGGGTCGAGCGCGTGCAGAAGGCCGCGGCCGACGCCGGCAAGGAGCTCCGGCTCGGCATCCGCCTGCACGTCATCGCGCGGCGCACCCCGGAGGAGGCCTGGGTCGAGGCGGACCGCATCCTGGCCGGGATGTCGCCGGAGGCGATCAGGGCCTCGCAGGACCGGTACGCCCGCATGGACTCGGTCGGTCAGGCCCGCATGGCCTCCCTCCACGGCGGCAGCGCCGACGGGCTGGAGATCGCCCCGAACCTGTGGGCCGGCGTGGGCCTGGTGCGTGAGGGAGCTGCCACGGCGCTCGTCGGGTCGTACGAGCAGGTGGCCGAGCGGCTGGTCGAGTACCGCGACCTGGGCTTCGACGAAGCCATCCTGTCGGGGTGGCCGCACCTCGAGGAGGCGTACAACGTCGGCGAGAACGTCGCGCCGCTCCTGTAACCCCGTGTTGCTCCCCGTTTCGTCGGACGGCCGTGCGAGACTGAGACCTCTTCACAGCACGGCCCGCCTTCCCCTCGGTCCGCCTGTTTTCCGTTGTCCTTGGCGATCTTGGAGCTGAGCGTGAGCGACTCGTTCGTGCACCTGCACGTGCACACCGAGTACTCCATGCTGGACGGCGCTGCCCGCCTGGACGACCTGTTCAAGAAGACCGTCGAGCTCGGCATGCCGGCCATCGCCATGACCGACCACGGCAACGTCTTCGGGGCCTACGAGTTCTGGAAGAAGGCCACGTCGTACGGCGTCAAGCCGATCATCGGGACCGAGGCCTACCTGAGCCCCGGCAGCCGGTTCGACAAGACGCGGCACCGCTGGGCCTCCGGGGGCGACGACGACATCTCCGGTGGCGGCGCCTACACGCACATGACGCTGCTGGCAACCAGCACCAAGGGCATGCACAACCTGTTCCGGATGTCCTCGCTCGCCTCGCTCGAGGGCTTCTACCGCAAGCCGCGCATGGACAAGGAGCTGCTCGCCGAGCACGCCCGGGACATCATCGGCACCACCGGCTGCCCCGGTGGCGAGATCCAGACCTGGCTGCGGATCGGCGACTTCGAGAAGGCCAAGCAGTCGGCGAGCGACTTCCGCGACATCTTCGGTGCGGAGAACTTCTACTGCGAGCTGATGGACCACGGCCTGCCCGTAGAGCAACGAGTGCAGCAGGACCTCCTGCGCCTCGCCAAGGAGATGAACCTCCCGCTGGTCGCCACCAACGACCTGCACTACGTGGACCAGGCCGACGCCAAGGCGCACGAGGTGCTGCTGTGCGTGCAGTCCGGCAAGACGATGGCCGACCCCAACCGCTTCAAGTTCGATGTGCACGACTTCTACGTGAAGAGCCCGGAGGAGATGCGCTACACCTGGCGCGAGCTGCCCGAGGCGTGCGATAACACCCTGCTCATCGCTGAGCGCTGCGAGATGTCGTTCAACGAGGGCGCCGACCTCATGCCGCGGGTCGACGTGCCCGAGGGCTGGACCGAGCAGACCTGGTTGCGGCACCTCGTGCACGAGGGCCTGGCTGAGCGCTTCTCCGGGCAGGTGCCTGAGGGCCACACCGTGCAGGCCGACTACGAGGTCGACGTCATCTGCAACATGGGCTTCCCGGGGTACTTCCTGGTGACGGCCGACCTCTGCCGCTACGCGAAGGAGGTCGGCATCCGGGTCGGTCCCGGGCGCGGATCGGCCGCCGGCTCGCTCGTTGCGTACGCCCTGAAGATCACCGAGCTCGACCCGATCAAGCACAAGCTGCTCTTCGAGCGGTTCCTCAACCCGGACCGCATCTCGATGCCCGACATCGACCTCGACTTCGACGAGCGCCGGCGCGGCGACATGATCCGCTACGCCACCGAGAAGTACGGCGAGGAGCGCGTCTCGCAGATCATCACCTACGGCACGATCAAGGCGAAGCAGGCCGTCAAGGACGCCAGCCGCGTGCTCGGCTACCCCTTCGCGATCGGTGACAAGATCACCAAGGCGATGCCGGCGCCCGTCATGGGCAAGGACGTCCCGCTGTCGGGGATCTTCGACCCCAACCACAAGCGCTACGGCGAGGCGGGCGAGTTCCGGGCGCTGTACGACAGCGACCCCGACGCGAAGGCCGTCGTCGACACGGCGCTCGGGCTCGAGGGCCTGAAGCGCCAGTGGGGCGTGCACGC
>JAODNB010000294.1 GCA_025464795.1 Frankiales bacterium | reverse complement strand
TCGATGGGGCGTGTCACGTGCTAGACCGCGACTTCGACGATGACCTCGACCTCGACCGGCGCGTCGAGGGGCAGAGCCGCGACACCCACCGCGGAGCGGGCGTGCACGCCGGCGTCGCCGAAGACCTCGCCGAACAGCTCGGAGGCGCCGTTCACGACCCCCGGTTGCCCGGTGAAGCCCGGAGCTGAGGCCACGAAGCCGACCACCTTCACGACCCGGACGACGCTGTCGAGGCCGACGAGCGCGTCGATCGCGGCGAGGGCGTTGAGAGCGCACACCCGAGCCAGGGAGGCGGCGTCCTGGGGGCTGACCGGCCCGCCGACGAGGCCGGTGTGGGCCATGGACCCGCCGGCCATCGGCAGCTGCCCGCTCGTGTAGACGAGGCTGCCGGTGCGCACCGCGGGAACGTACGCGGCGACCGGGGGAACGACCGGAGGCAGCGTCAGGCCGAGCTCCTCCAAGCGGGCGAGAGCGCTCACTGCTTGGGCCGCTTGAAGTAGGCCACCAGCTGCTCGGCGTTAGGACCCGGCACGACCTGCACCAGCTCCCAGCCGTCCTGGCCGAAGTTGTCCAGGATCTGCTTGGTGGCGTGGATGAGCAGGGGCGCGGTCATGTACTCCCAGGTCGTCATGCCTGGAAATCTACGCTGAGCGCTGCTGGCCCTCCGCCGCGCGCTTGCGGAGCGTGCGCCGGCGCTCGAGCTCGTTCAACCCGCCCCAGATGCCGTGCGGCTCCTGAACAGCCAGGGAGTACTCGAGGCAGGCCTTCTGCACCGGGCAGGCCCGGCACAGCGCACGTGCCTGGCCCTCACGGAGGTCCTTCTCCTCCTTGCGCTCGAAGTGCGCGGGGGCGAAGAAGTGGACGGCGTTGTCACGCCGGCACTCTGCAGCCCCTCGCCACGTCGGCTCCGCGACGGCAGCAGCCGCGGTCTGGGCGTGCGGGGGCATCTCGATCAGCTTCACTGGGTCGTCCTCCGAACAGGGTGCAGGGTGTGGCCTGCATCACAGAGGAGCGTTTCGGCGTTCCCGGACCAGTTCCTGCCTGGCAGCGCATTCGGACATGATCGATTGCCAGATGCGTCACATCGCCAGGCGTGATCTACCTGCGGCCCTCTACGCTCCAGGCATGCCCGACTTCCCCTCCGCACGGCTGCATGTCGTCTCCGGCAAGGGCGGAACCGGCAAGACGACGGTGGCCGCGGCGCTGGCCCTGGCCCTGGCGAGCGGCGGCAAGAAGGTCCTGCTGGCCGAGGTCGAGGGCCGCCAGGGCATCGCCCAGCTGTTCGACACCGCCCCACTGCCGTACGAGGAGCGCAAGGTCGCCGTCGGGCCCAACGGGGGCGACGTCTACGCCCTGGCTGTCGATCCGGAGCAGGCGCTCCTGGACTACCTCCACATGTTCTACAAGCTCAGCCCGAACGGGATCCCGGCGCGGACCCTGCGCAAGATCGGTGCGATCGACTTCGCGACCACCATCGCCCCTGGGCTCAAGGACGTGCTCCTCACCGGGAAGGTGAAGGAGGCAACGGTCCGCACCGTCGACGGCCGCCCCGTCTACGACTACGTCGTGCTCGACGCGCCCCCGACCGGGAGGGTCCCGCGGTTCCTCAACATCTCGCACGAGATCGGGAACCTCGCCAAGGTCGGTCCGCTCAAGAACCAGAGCGACCGCGTGATGGAGCTGTTCCGCAGCACCCAGACGGTCGTGCACCTGGTGACGCTGCTCGAAGAGATGCCCGTGCAGGAGACCCTCGACGCCGTCGACGAGCTGACGGCGCTCGGTCTCCCCGTGGGCGGCGTCATCGTCAACGCCGTACGCACTCCCGCGCTGCAACCCGCTGACCTCCTGGCCGCAGAGCGAGGCGAGCTCGACCTGGCCGCCCTGAAGGTCGGCCTGGAGGGCGCCGGCCTCGACGTGGCCCTCGCGCCCGTCCTGGCGGAGGAGGCAGCCGACCACGCCGCCCGGGTGGCGTTGGAGGAGCGCGGACGCGATGCGCTCGCGGGCCTCAACCGGCCGTCGTACGAGCTGCCGCTCCTGCCCGACGCCGTGGACCTCGGAGGGCTCTACGAGCTCGCCACCCTGCTGCACGAGCAGGGCCTCGCATGACCACGCGCCTGGACATCGACAAGGTCCTCGAGACCGCGCAGATCATCGTCTGCTGCGGGTCCGGGGGTGTCGGGAAGACCACGACCGCCGCGGCGCTCGCGCTGCGCGGAGCTGAGAAGGGTCGTCGCACCGTCGTGCTGACGATCGACCCGGCCCGTCGGCTGGCGCAGGCGATGGGGCTCACGGAGCTCGACAACACCCCCCGCCCCGTCAAGGGGGTCGCGGGCGAGCTCGACGCGATGATGCTCGACATGAAGCGCACGTTCGACGAGATCGTCGAGACGCACGCCGAGCCCGTCAAGGCCCAGCAGATCCTCGAGAACCCCTTCTACCAAGCGCTGTCGAGCTCCTTCGCGGGGACGCAGGAGTACATGGCCATGGAGAAGCTGGCGCAGCTGAAGGCCTCCGGGGACTACGACCTGATCGTGGTGGACACGCCTCCGACCCGGTCCGCCCTCGACTTCCTCGACGCCCCCGACCGGCTGACGACCTTCCTCGACGGCCGGCTGGTGAAGGTCCTGCTCGCCCCGGCGAAGGCCGGCGGCAAGGCCTACCTGAAGGTGGTCACCGCTGGGTTCAACGTGTTCACCAACGCCATCACGAAGATCATCGGCGCCTCCGTGCTCCAGGACCTGTCTCAGTTCGTGGCGGCGCTGGAGACGATGTTCGGCGGGTTCCGCGAGCGGGCGCAGGCGACCTACGACCTGCTGAAGGACCCGGACACCGCGTTCGTCGTCGTGGCGGCTCCTGAGCGCGACGCGTTGCGGGAAGCTGCGTACTTCGTCGAGCGCCTCGACGAGGAGAAGATGCCGCTCGCCGGTCTCGTCGTGAACCGGGTCCACCGCTCCGCCGCAGCCGGCCTCACTGCGCAGCGCTCGCTGGCCGCCGCCGAGGAGCTCGACCCGACGTCCCTGACCGCCGGCGTGCTCCGCCTGCACGCCGACCGGCTCGCCCTGTCGCAGCGCGAGGCTCGCTTGCAGGAGCGCTTCAGCAGCGCCCACCCGCGAGTCCCCGTGGTCGAGGTCGCCGCCCAGCCCGGCGACGTGCACGACCTGGACGGCCTGCGCGCCGTCGGCGCCGACCTCGCCGGCAGCTGACAGCACAGAGGGCCCGAGCTTTGCCAGCCCGAGCCCTCTTCCGTGCTCAGCCGGCTAGGACGCGTGCCCCTGCCGGACGATGTTGGCCTTCGCCTCGGCGAACAGCTGCTTCCAGGACAGGACGTCGGGCCGACGGCGCAGCAGCGCGCGGCGCTCGCGCTCGGTCATGCCGCCCCACACGCCGAACTCGACCTGGTTGTCGAGAGCGTCGGCGAGGCACTCGGTGCGCACCGGGCAGCCCTGGCACACCGCCTTGGCGCGGTTCTGCGCTGCGCCCGTGACGAACAGCTCATCGGGATCGGCCGTGTTGCACGCGGCCAGGGTGGTCCAGTCGTGGAGGGTCTCGGTCGATCGCATGGTCAGAGCGGTCCTTGCTCAGGGAGGGGGATGCCGGGTCCGGGGCTGTAAGCAACCGTAGGAACACACGGCCGTGGCGCGCACGGTCCAAAAGGACCCTTTCCTACTAGTCCCGATGGACCATCTGGACCATCCGGACATTCTCCGCCCTGCCACCCCTGCGACGTAGGCTGGCGCCGTGAGGACCTCTCCCGGGCTCGTGCGCGTGGCCCTCGCGCTCGCGGTGAGCCTGGTCGCCGGGGTCGTGCTGGCGGGGCTGGCCTTCCCGCTCGTCGGCGGTCTCGGCCTGGTGGCCAAGCGGGGAGCGGACGACTTCAACGTGCTGCCGAGCAAGCTCTCGACGCCGTCCCTGTCGCAGACGACCACCATCCGCGACAACAAGAACCGGGTCATCGCGACGCTGTTCTCCGAGAACCGCGTCCCGGTCAAGCTCGCGCAGGTGCCGCTGCTCGCCCGGCAGGCCCTCATCGCGATCGAGGACAGCCGCTTCTACGAGCACCGCGGCATCGACGTGAAGGGGACGCTGCGCGCTGTCGTCCGGAACTCCAGCTCCGGCAGCGTCCAGCAGGGCGGCTCGACCCTCACGCAGCAGTACGTGAAGAACACCCTGATCGAGGAGGCCCGCACCGAGGCGGGCCAGAAGGCCGCGATCGAGCGCACCGCGAAGCGCAAGCTCCAGGAGGCGAAGTACGCGCTGTACCTGGAGAAGTCCATGACGAAGGACCAGATCCTCGAGGGCTACCTCAACATCGCCTACTACTCCAACGGCGTGTACGGGATCGGCACCGCCGCCAGCCACTACTTCCGCAAGCGGGTGGAGCAGCTCACCTTGGCTGAGGGCGCGCTGCTGGCCGGCATGGTCCAGAACCCGCGCAAGTTCGACCCGAGCATCCCCAGTCACCGCGTCGCCGCGGTGGCCCGTCGCAACGTGGTGCTGGCCCGCATGGCGCAGCTCGGCTACATCAGCGATGCCGACAAGGTGAAGGCGTCGAAGGAGGCGCTGCACCTCAGGATCAACAAGATCGGCAGCGGCTGCGAGGCCCCGGGCGTGAAGGCGCCGTTCTTCTGCGACTACATCCGCCGCTACCTCGAGGACGGACCCGCCGGTGCCGCGCTCGGCGAGACGCGGCAGGAGCGCCAGGAGAAGCTGCTGGGCGGTGGCCTCACGATCCACACGACGCTCGACCAGGACGTCCAGAACGCCGCCCAGAACGCGGTGGACAGCAAGGTCCCGGCGGACGACCCGTTCGGTGCCATCGCCGTGGCGGACACGGTCGAACCCGGCACGGGCTACGTGAAGGCCATGGCCGTAGACCGCACCTTCGGTGACAAGAAGGGACAGACCAAGGTCAACTACGCGCTCGGCGGCTCGGTCGGGTTCCAGGGCGGCTCGACCTTCAAGGCCTTCGTCCTCGCGCGGGCCCTTCAGATGGGCATCTCCCCACGCCTGACGCTGAACGCGCCGGCGAAGTACTGCCCGAAGGCCTTCCCGTACATCATCGACGGCAAGTGCGGCGTGAGCAACGCTGGTGACTCCGAAGCGGGCACCTTCGACATGGTCTCTGCCACCTGGTACTCCGTGAACACCTACTTCATCCAGCTCGAGGAGCGCACCGGGCTCGTGACGCCGCCTGGGCTCGCCGGCGCCCTGGGCGTGGAGGACCTGTCCTCGGGTTCGCCCGAACCGCTGCCCCGTACGAACCCGTCGTTCGTCCTCGGGACCCCGCAGGTGAGCCCGCTCGCGATGGCCGCTGCCTACGCCGGGTTCGCCCAGCACGGGCTGTACTGCCCGCCGAAGCCGATCACGTCGATCACCGACGGCAGGGGGCGTGCCGTCACGCTGAAGCAGGACGGGTGCAGCCAGGCCCTGGAGCCCGAGGTGGCGGACACCGTCACCTCGATCCTGCGCGGGGTCGTCGACGGACCTGGCAGCGCACGCACAGGCGCCAGCGCCTCCATCGGTCGGCCGGTCGCCGGCAAGACCGGGACCACCAACAGCAGCACGGCAGCCTGGTTCATCGGGTACGCCCCGCAGCTGTCGACGGCGGTGTGGGTCGGCAAGTCCACCCCTACCCCGATGCGGCGGGTCACGATCAACGGCCAGTACTACAAGCAGGTGTTCGGCGGGACCATCCCTGCGGCCATCTGGCGCTCACTGATGGCCGCCGCTCTCGCGGGCCTGCCGGTCCAGGGCTTCCCGGACGCACCGCTGCTCCAGAGCCAGGGCCAGCGCACCGCCGTCCCTGACGTCACCGGTCAGGACGTCGCCTCCGCCAGCGACGTGCTGCGGTCGGCCGGCTTCGCCGTGAGCGTCGCGCCGGCGATCAACGGCGGCCCGGTACCCGCCGGCGACGTGGCCCTCACCAGCCCGGCGGCAGGCACCCCCGTGGCCAACGGCACGACGATCCAGATCATCCCGTCGAACGGCTTGGCGCCGGTGGTCGCGCCCAGCCCGAGCTCGCCGTCCGGGCCGCCGCCCACAGGGGCAGCGACGCCCTCGCCCTCCGCCGGCCCACCGGCGACCAGAGCACCTTCCCCGGGCCCGACGAAGAAGCGAAAGCCCTAGAGCAGGGCAGCCTTCACGGCCGCCGCGACGCGACCGCCTTCGGCACGACCGGCGATCTGCGGGTTCACGACCTTCATGACCTGTCCCATCCCCTGCGGTCCGCTGGCACCGGTCTCGGCCACGGCAGCAGCCACGATGGCCGACAGCTCGTCGTCCGACAGCTGGGAGGGCAGGTACTTCGTGAGCACGGCCTCCTCCGCCAGCTCCCGCTCCGCCCGGTCCTGCGCGCCGCCGGCGTGAAAGGCCTCGGC
Organism: Frankiales bacterium; assembly: GCA_025464795.1. Taxonomy (GTDB): domain Bacteria; phylum Actinomycetota; class Actinomycetes; order Mycobacteriales; family SCTD01; genus RYN-111. Next base: position 1,150 of record JAODNB010000294.1, on the reverse strand, counting down.
CGCCTCGCGCCTCTTCTTGCCCTCACGCGCGACGATCTTGAGCTCCTCGTCGTCCGTGAGCTCGCGCGCCTGCTTGCCCGCGACCTCCTCGTTGCCGATCGCGGTCAGCACCATCCGGAGCGTCGCGCGGACCAGCTCGTCCTGCGCCTTCATGGCGGCGGTGAGGTCGGCGTGCAGTCGGTCCTTCAGCTGTCCCATGGGCGCAAGGCTAACGGGGCCGCGACCGGGGTCCGCTAGAGTTTCCCGTGCACCATCGGGGTGTGGCGCAGCTTGGTAGCGCGCTACGTTCGGGACGTAGAGGCCGCAGGTTCAAATCCTGTCACCCCGACCACTGTGATGTATCGCGTCATCGGAATAGGTCGGACCTGCGTCTTGCAGGTTCGGCTTACTTCTTTGTGGGTCCTGGTGGGCGTCCGGTGGGCTGGTAGTCCGTGATCCGGGAGGTCGGCTGCAGCGGGTTCCGCGGGGTGGAGCAGCTCGGTAGCTCGCTGGGCTCATAACCCAGAGGTCGCAGGTTCAAATCCTGCCCCCGCTACAATTGTGATGTATCGCGACATCGGAATGGGCCGGACCTGCGTCTTGCAGGTTCGGCTTACTTCTTTGTGGGGCCTGGTGGGCTGGTAGTCCAGGCGTGGGTCGATGATGAGGTCGCGGAGGATCTCGCCGGTGGCGGCGTTCACGATGGTGACGTGCAGGTCATTGATGAGCAGGATGACGCCGGTTCGGGCGTAGGTTCGGCCGACGCCGATGTGCCGGAGTTGGCCGGCGACGCGGAGCGTCACGCTGCCGGCCTTGTCGATCTTGTCGTGGCGTACTCGGGCGTGGGTGTCGCGGCTGCGGTCTGTGTTCGGGAGGGCCCTGGGCAGGGTGGTGTAGATCGTTGCTGGGGTGGCTCGGTGGGGTAGGGACCGGTGCGGTCGCTGCTCGTTGTAGATCACGGCGAACGTGTCGAGGAGGGCCTGCAGCTCGGCGAGGGTGCGGGGCTGGACGGGCTGGGCCCGGAGCCACTTCTTGAGGGTCTGCTGGAAGCGCTCGACCTTGCCTTGGGTCTGCGGGTGGTTGGGTTTGCCGTTCTTCTGCGTGATGCCGCGTTCTCGGAGTTCGTGCTCGAGGTGGTTGCGGCCGGGGGTGCCTGCGAACAGCCGGACGG
>JAODNB010000283.1 GCA_025464795.1 Frankiales bacterium | reverse complement strand
GGCCAAGCCTGGACAGAGTTGCCCCTATTGCGCTGGGCGCTTCGGCCCTCCTCACAGCTTGGAGCACAACGTCGTGACTTCTCGTCCGCTTCTCGTCTCCACCGCCGCCGTCTCCGCCCTCGTGCTGTGCACCAGCGCCGGGAGCGCCGGCGCCGCGGCCACCGCCAAGCCGGCCGCTGGCTCCGCCGCATCGGTCCTGTCCCTGCTCAAGGTCACTGCCGGCGGCCACCAGTTCCGCCTCGGGGACCTGTCCCTGGTGTCCGACACGCTCACCGGGACGCCGCTGTCCAAGATCGTCGTCACGCCGGTCACCGCCGACGGCACGGCGGTCGGCCAGCAGGTCATCACCCCCGACAGCCCCTCCTTCGACGTCCCGTCGCAGAGCACGCCGAGCACCCTCGGCTCGCTGCTCTCGCTGACCAGCCCCGCCTTCGTCACCTCCGCTACGACGGCCCCCTCCTCGCACGCCGGCTCCTCGTCTCTCGGCAGCGTCAAGCTGCTTGGCCTGCCCCTCTCGCTGGCTGGCTCGCTGGACCTCGGCTCCAGCGTCAGCAGCGTCACCGGCGCGAAGGGTGCGAAGTCGGTCTCCGTCCAGGGCCTGGCCCTGCCGAGCATCGGTGACCTCCTCGCCGCGCTCGGCCTCGACCTGTCCAAGCTGCCCGTCCCCACGCTCAACACCCTCGTCGGCCAGCTCGGTCTGGTCGACACGGCCGTGACCACGGCCCGTACGGCTGCGACGGCAGCACTGGCCCAGATCAGCACCGCCACCGCGACGGTCGGAACAGCCACGACAGCCGTGACCACGGCCACGTCGGGCGTGACCTCAGCGACGTCTGCTGTCACGTCAGCGACCACCGCCATCCAGGGACAGCTCACGTCGCTGTCGGGTCCGCAACTGGCCTTGCTCCCCGTCGGAGCGAGCAGCAGCGCGTCCTTCCTGCAGATGAGCACTGCGAACCAGGCACTTGTCGAGGCGCTCCTCCCGAACCTCAGCAGCGCGCTCACGAGCTACAACAGCGCCACCTCGGCACTCACGACGGCACAGACGGCCCTCACCACGGCAACGTCGGCCCTGGCCGCCGCGCAGGCCGTCCTCGACGGGCTGCTCGCCACCCTGCAGTCGACGCTCGCGCCGCTGCTGAGTGCCCTGACCAACGTGCTCGACAGCACTCCGCTGGTCAGCCTCGACAGGCTCGCGCTGACGAGCAGCGCCACGGCAACCTCGAACACGGCCGGGGGGCAGAAGGCCGACGTCCTCGGCGGCACCGTGACGGGACTCCACGTCCTCGGTACCGATGTGCTGAACGACGTGCTCGGCACGAGCAGCCTCGACGTGACCGACCTGGTCGGCACCACGGCCACCCAGCTGACCGCCGCGATCACCGGACTGACGAACACGCTGTCGACGGTCCTGTCCTCGGTTCCTGGTCTGCCCCGGCTCGCCATCCCGGCGCCCACGGTCAGTGTCCTCACCAAGTCCTCCAGCACCTCCATCAGCGGAGGCTTCGGTCGGGCGCAGAACGCGGTGCACGGCCTGACCATCTCGATCCCGGCGATCACCCTCCCGACGGCCGTCGCGCTTCCCGGGGCGGCGAGCCTGCCTGCTCTCAGCGGCGTCACCCAGACGGTCAGCGGCGTGCTCACGAGCTCGCCGATCTCCCTCGACCTGCTGACCCTGTCCGACCAGGCGGCCTTCAGCCCGGCCGTGACCGCTGTCCCGCCGACGAAGCCCACCGTGACCCCGCCGACTGCGGTGCCGAGCACCCCCGCCGTCAACCTGCCGGCAACGGGCCTGCCCGCCGGTATCGCGATCCTGTCCTTCACGATGATCGCCGGGGCGCTCGTCGTCCGGCGCCGCACCCAGCGCGCCTAGCAGTTCCCTAAGCCGCCGGTCCTCCTCGAGGGCCGGCGGCTCAGTGCTGCCCATTCCCACAACGGAACCGGAAGGGGTCGAAAGCGCGCCCAGCGACCCCTTCCGGTTCCGTTGTCAGCTACGAGGGAGCTCGTACGGAGGGTGTAGCGGGGGCTTGCCCTGGAGCAGGGGTCCTCGAGGACGGAGCTCGAGTCCCCGAGGATCGCCGAGTCCCTTCGCCTGCCGCTCACGAGCTTGAGCGAAGAGGTCGTGATGGAAGGCAGCTGGGTTGCTCCGGTAGCGGGTCGGGGTGATGTGCTCGAGCCAGGCCCCAGCGCGGAGGAACCTCTTGTCCCGCAGCAGGGTCCCGTCGAGCAGATCTGATGCCTCGTGCCGCTCGCGGCTATCTATCTCGCCGCCGACTCCGGTGCCCACCAGCCACACGTCGGCGATGCCGAGCGACTCGCCCTCGACGAGGACCTCGACGTTGCAGTAGAAGGGCACGCCGGTTGCGAGCAACCCGTCCACCAGCTCGGCCTCCGGCGGGGAGGCGGCGCCCCGCTGCGCGTCGACGCATGCCCTTCGCGCCCAGCGGGTCTTGGCCCTGCCGCCACGGTCGAGCACGGCCAGCAGCTCCTCCGTTGTGCACCTGCGGTCTGCTACGGCCCCAAGAACGAGGCCGCGCACGTCCCTCAGGGTCTTCGCCTCGCGGGTGCCATCGATCACCGCCTGCGCCAGCGGCGCGACGGCGATCCCCTCGTAGTCCCCAAGCGTCAGAGACGGCAGGGCGTTGCAGCGTCGGACGAGCACGAAGCCGGTGGAGCCGCGGCGACGGCGCTCCGGCTCGACGAGCACCTGGACCGTGTCGGAGTCGGGAACCCAGCGAAGGCCGTACCAGCGACAGGCGAGCAGACCGGTGACCGCTGCCCCCTCACCAGCGAACTCCACGGCGAGCTGAGCCTTGACGAGGTCGTCGCGATCAAGTCGGTCGATGACGTAGATCCCAGGAAGGTCGGCGCTCCAGCCGTCTTTCAGGGCGGACTTGATGGTGTCGGGATGGGCGCCGGCCAGGCGAAGCACTTCCGCCCGGACGACGCCGTGCGTGGCAAGCGGCCGCGCAAGCGAGTGCAGGTCGGCGAGGTGCATCCCGCCAGCACAGCTGATCGAAGGTGCGCGTGGTGACTGTCGGCAGCATCTGTGGAGAAAGGCCGTGCGCCACAACGGAACGGGAAGGGGTCGAAAACGGCCGCAACGACCCCTTCCGGTTCCGTTGTCGGCGGCGGCAGCGTGGGTTCAGTGCTGGGAGGAGAGCCGGGCGTTGTCGATGACGATGGCGGCCGGGCCCTCGATCAGCTTCAGCGTGGACAGCGCGGTCTCGCCGAAGGCCTGCTTCACCGCCGAAGACAGCGCGAGCACACCGACGACGACGCCCCCGTGACCGCGCAGCGGCATCGACAGGAAGGTCGCCATCTCGGAAGGACCTGGCAGCTCGTCCGGGTCCTCGACGAGCGTGCCGCCGGCGTTCGCGACCCGGACGTCGAGCGACCCCGCGTCGAGGGAGGAGCCGCCGTACGATGACAGGCCGTCCACGGCGGACGACAGGAACGCGTCGTAGTGCGGACGTGATGTCGGCTGGCCGACCGCGACGTACGCAGCCGACTCGGCACCGAGCATGACCGCGGCGAGGTCGTAGCCCACGAAGCGCTGGAGCACGCCGAGCAGGGCTGCCACAGAAGCCTCGAGACCGTTCGCCGTGGCCGCGATGGCCATCACCGACTGGGCGACCGAGGACTCGAAGAGCTTGCGGTCGAGCAGGTCGCAGACCCGTGACAGCACGTCCTCCTCGGACACCTCGAGGGTGTCAGGGGTCAGACGAGCGCGACCCCCGCGTGCGGCCGTCGCGGCGAGCAGGACCTCCTCGATCGTGCCGGAGAGCTCGGGGGCCTCGAAGTCCTTGGTGAGGTAGCGATCGACCCCTGCCTGGCCCGCCCAGTAGCGGTCGGAGGCGGCATCGAGCGAGGTCAGCATGACGACGGGGATGTCCTGGGTCTGCCAGTCGTCCTTGAGGAGCCGGGCGGCGATGAACCCGGAGACGCGGGGCATCTGCACGT
>JAODNB010000256.1 GCA_025464795.1 Frankiales bacterium | reverse complement strand
CCATTCTCGGCATCGACGTCACCGAGGAGGTCCGCGAGGCCCTCTGGGAGCACGTGGTGCGCGCGGCCGAGATGCTCGTGAACTCGCCGCGAGGCTAGCTCACGCGCGCTGGTGCAGCCGGCGGCGGCGGACCGCCACCACCGGGAGGGCGCCGAGCAGCCCGAGCTCCAGCGGCGCCGCGGGGAGGGCGACGTGCTTGAACGTCGCCGGCACCCCCAGCGTCCCGGCCCGGCCGAACGGGTAGACGACCGTGAACGCGCGACCGACCACCTTGCTGATGGGCACGGTGCCGTGGTTGGCGTCCGTGATGTGGAAGCGCGAGTCCGCCGAGTTGCCCCGGTGGTCACCCATGACCCACAGGCGTCCCTTGGGGACGAGGACGCCCGCGGCCCCAGGCGGGCACACCTTTGCGCTGCCGTTCTGGGCCGCCTCCGAGGCCTCGCAGAAGTAGAGCGAGTCGTCCCGCGACTGCTCGAAGACGTACGGCTCGTCGAGCGCGAAGGCCTTGCCGCTCGACGGGGTGATCACGACGCGCTTCTGGTCGTCGCAGCACATGACGCGGTCGCCCGGCACCCCGATGATCCGCTTGATGTAGTCCTTCTCGGAGGGTGCGCCGAGACCGATGGTGCTGCTGATCTTGCGCAGCGCCTTGGCGATCGGGTTCGAGGCTGGTGCGATCGACACCCCGTCGTCGAAGCTGTTGAGACCGTTGAAGACGACGATCTCGCCGCGGTGCGGCTCGCGGTAGTAGTAGGGGACCTTGTTGACGAGGACCCGGTCGCCGATCTGCAGGGTGTTCTCCATCGACCCGGAGGGGATGTAGAACGCCTGCACGAAGAAGTGCTTGATGAGCAGCGCCAGTACGAGCGCGATGATCACCAGGACGGGCAGCTCACGGAGGAAGGAGCGGTGCGTCGGTGCAGGACCTTCGGCGACTTGCTCGGCGGCGGTCTCGGTGCTCGGCACGGCTTCGTCAGTCACGCGACCACCCTATGCGGGCAGGGGCGCTGGGGCGCGCTGCTCCTGCCTGGCCCTGCCGCGCTCCGGTTACGCGACGCGGGGCGGCGTCACTGTGGCCGACGTGGACTCGGACGCCGCGGGCGGCGCCGGCGACGGCGCGCCCTCGGAGTCGATCGGCAGCGTGCTCGCGTCGCTTCGGGCGAGCAGCTCCTCGCGGTAGACCTGCACGTTCCGAGGCGCGGTGATCCCGAGCCGGATCTGGTCGCCCTTGACCTCGAGGACGGTGACGACGATGTCGCCGCCGATGACGATGCTCTGGTTCTTGCGGCGGGTGAGCACGAGCATGGGTCTTCCCTCCATGGAGCCGGTGGCCGGCCCTTCCATGGTCGTTGCCCGAGGCCGCCTGCAGTATGGCTCTGCGGGACTAGTCGCCACCTGACCCGTTGATCAGTCGTCGCGCTTCAGCTTGCGGTAGGTCACCCGGTGCGGCCGTGCGGCTTCCAGCCCGAGGCGCTCGAGCTTGTTCTTCTCGTACGACTCGTAGTTGCCCTCGAACCAGTACCACTTCGCGGGGTCCTCCTCATCGCCCTCCCAGGCGAGGATGTGGGTCGCGACCCGGTCCAGGAACCACCGGTCGTGGGAGATCACGACGGCGCAGCCCGGGAACTCGAGCAGCGCGTTCTCGAGGGACCCGAGGGTCTCGACGTCGAGGTCATTGGTGGGCTCGTCGAGGAGCAGCACGTTGCCCCCCTCCTTGAGCGTGAGCGCCAGGTTCAGGCGGTTGCGCTCCCCGCCGGAGAGCACTCCCGTGGGCTTCTGCTGGTCCGGGCCCTTGAAGCCGAACGCGCCGATGTAGGCCCGGGACGGCATCTCCTGCGCACCGACCTGGATGTAGTCGAGGCCCTCCGAGACCGTCTCCCACACCGTCTTGGTCGGGTCGAGGTTGGAGCGGTTCTGGTCGACGTAGGACAGCTTGACGGTCTCGCCGATGCGGACGGAGCCCGCGTCGGCCTGCTCGAAGCCGACGATCGTCTTGAACAGGGTCGTCTTGCCGACGCCGTTCGGGCCGATGATGCCGACGATGCCACCGCGCGGCAGGTCGAAGGTCAGGTCGTGCATCAGGACCCGGTCGCCGAAGCCCTTCTTCAGCTCCTTCGCCTCGATCACGACCGATCCCAGCCGCGGACCCGCCGGGATCTGGATCTCCTCGAAGTCCAGCTTCTTGGTCTTCTCCGCCTCGGCGGCCATCTCCTCGTACCGCGCCAGGCGGCTCTTGGACTTGGTCTGACGTCCCTTGGCGTTCTGCCGGACCCACTCGAGCTCGTCCTTGAGGCGCTTGGAGAGCTTCGCGTCCTTCTTGCCCTGGACGGCCAGGCGCTCCTGCTTCTTCTCCAGGTAGGTGGAGTAGTTGCCCTCGTAGGGGTAGGCGCGGCCGCGGTCGAGCTCCAGGATCCACTCGGCGACGTTGTCGAGGAAGTAGCGGTCGTGGGTGACGGCAAGGACGGCTCCGGCATAGCGCGCCAGGTGCTTCTCGAGCCAGTCCACGGACTCGGCGTCGAGGTGGTTGGTGGGCTCGTCGAGCAGCAGCAGGTCCGGTGCCTCGAGCAGCAGCTTGCAGAGGGCGACGCGGCGCTTCTCACCACCGGAGAGGTGGTCGACCATCTCGTCCGGCGGCGGGCAGCGGAGGGCGTCCATCGCCTGGTCGATGAGGGAGTCGATCTCCCAGCCGTTCTTGGTGTCGATGAGGTCGAGCAGCGGCTGCTGCTCGGCCATGATCGCCTCGAAGTCGGCGTCGGGCTCACCCATCTTCTCGTTGAGCTCTTCGTAGCGCTTGATCGTGTCCATCAGCTCGCGGACGCCGTCCTCGACGTTCTCCTTGACGGACTTGGTCTCGTCGAGGACCGGCTCCTGCATGAGGATGCCCACGGTGAACCCGGGCGTGAGCTTCGCGTCGCCGTTGGAGGGCTGGTCGAGACCAGCCATCATCTTCAGGACGGTCGACTTCCCGGCTCCGTTGGGGCCGACCACGCCGATCTTGGCGCCGGGCAGGAACGCGAGGGTGACGTCGTCGAGGATCACCTTGTCCCCGACTGCCTTGCGGACCTTTTGCATGTTGTAGACGAACTGAGCCATTGGCTCAGCCTAGACGGGTGCCCTCCGGAACAGCGGTGGCAGGAACCGCAGCATCAGCGCTGACCACGTCACGTGGGTCAGCAGCGGGGCTTGGATCCCTCCGGAGGCGCGCCGCTGGAGCCCGAACAGGGTGCCCATCACGCTCGCCGCGAGCACGAGGGCCGGGTTCTTGGTCGCGAGCGTGGTGGCCGTGTACGCCGCAGTGGACAGCGCGACCGGGTGCCCCTGTCCGACAGCGCTGTAGAGCGCCCCGCGGAAGAAGACCTCCTCAGCCGCGCCGTTGGCGAGGGTCGTGAGGTAGACCTTCGGCGAAGAGCCCTCGTCGGCGTAGTCCAGGACGCTCGAGATGGCGTTGTAGAGCATGGGGATCTGCCGGGCGATCAAGGCGGCGCCGAAGAACCCTCCGAACGCTCCGAGACCCAGCGCCACTGGCGCCATCACAGGTCGGCCCCCGCCCAGCTCCCGTCCGAGGTGGAGTGGACCAGAGGCGGCGCCGCCGGCGATCCAGGTCCCGGCCACGGCACCGGTCAGCCGGTAGAACTGCCGTGAGTCGGGCTCTGCGGCCAGCGACCGCTCGAGCAGGGCAGAGCCGACGACGACGGTCCCCGCGACGACCTTGCGGCGCCTGCGCCAGACCCCGTCAGGCTCCCAGTGGTCCCGCGGGACCTGTTGGAACAATCGCTGGAGCAGCCTCACGCGCGGCTCTTGGAGGACTGGCCACGAGCCTGCGCGCCCTCGTCCAACGCCTGCCGGACCTGGTCGTCGTACGGCTGGGGCTCGAACGGGACCAGCTCGCGGATGCGCGGGTCCCGCACGACCACCTCGTTCGACATCGAGTCGATGAGGTTGCGCGCAGTGGTCACGTCCACGTCGGTCACGAAGGTCAGCCATCGGCTGGAGAGCCCGGGCGTGAGCACCGGGACCGCCACCATCGGGAGCTTCCGCCCCTCCACCCCGGCCACCCGCTGCATCATCTGCTTGTAGGACAGCACGTCTGGGCCGCCGACCTCGAACACGCCGGTGTCGGGGAGCTCGAGGACCCCGACCAGGTAGCGGACGACGTCGTCCACACCGATCGGCTGGCACTTGGTCTCGACCCACTTGGGCGTGACCATCGCGGGAAGGTGCTCCACGAGCTGTCGGGTCAGCTCCCAGGAGATGCCGCCGTGACCGACCACGATGCCCGCGCGCACGACGCTGACCGGCACGCCGCCGGCGCCCAGCAGGCCCTCGACCTCACGCCGGGACCGCAGGTGGGCGGACAGGTCGTCGCGGTCGTCGCCCAGGCCACCCAGGTAGACGATGCGCTTCAGACCGGCCTCAGCCGCGGCGACTCCGAACGCCGTCGCCGCGCGAGCGTCCTTCTTCTCGAAGTCGTCGTCGTCGAGCGCGTGGACCAGGTAGAAGGCCGCGTCACAGCCCTCGAGAGCAGCCGGCAGCGTGGAGGGGTCGTCGACGTCGCCCTGCACGGCCTCGCCGACACCGAGGTAGTCCGCGGGATGCCGCGTCATCGCCCTCACCTGGTGCCCGGCAGCCTCGATCGCCGGGCACAGCCGTTGACCGATGAAGCCGGATGCTCCTGCTACGACGACACGCATGCTCTCCACGGTGGGTCCGTGTCCGGCGCACGGCAACCTGAAACGGCGATCCGGGCCGCGAAGACCCGGATCGCCTCGCGTCTCAGGCCGCGATCTCCTCGAACGCCGCGGGCACCTCGCCCGTCGTCCGGTTGATGCGCTGGTCAGCGAACGTCTCCGCGGCCCCGCCCTCACGGACCTGCTTGATGACCTTCACCGGGAAGCGGGACAGGTCGACGCCGACGGTCCGGGCGTCGATGACGAGGTTGGGCACCGACGTGCCGTCCTCACGGACCCAGGTCCGCTGCGCCAGCTTCCCCTCGACCATGACCTTGTCGCCCTTGTGCAGGGACTCGGCCACGGTCTCGGCCAGCTCGTTCCAGCAGGCCACCTCGAACCACATCGTCTCGCCGTCCTGCCACTCCTCCCCCACCTTGATGCGACGCGAGCTCGCCACGCGCAGGTCGACGACGCGGGCTCCACCCGCGGTCGTGCGGAGCTCGGGGTTGCCGCCGAGGTAGCCGGTCAGGGAGATGTGCGGCTCGTTCATGGTTCCTCCAGGGGTACGGGTCCGGGCTCTTCCCCGGCGAGTTCACCGTGCCGGTCGCGACCGCCGCGCGGGACGGTCCGTACCTCATCTGTGGAGGGCACCGGGGCCTGTGGACATCCGCGTGTCGGCCTGGGCAACCCGTCGCCGCGTGCGAACGTCACTCCAGGGAGGGGGAACCGTGCTGAACGACCTGGACCGTCGACGGCTGCTGACGGTGCTGGCCGTCGGCACTGCTGCTGCGCTCGCCGGCTGTGCCCGCCCGGGCCAGGCGCTCACGGCCACCGGCGCTCCGGCCGGACCCGTCCCCCGTCCGATCCCGGCACCACCGCCGCCGGTCAGGGTGGTCCACCCGGCCCCGACGCACCAGGCCACGACCGCGCCGGCGGCCACCGAGCAGGCGCCGCACGAGCTCGTGAGCGACCCGCCTCCCGTGGCCGGCCTGCCAGAGGTCATCACGCACCTGCCGGCAACGGCGCTGCCGGGAGCCATCGCGCTCACCATCGACGACGGGTTCAGCTCCGAGACGGTCGCGGCCTACGTCGCGTTCGCCCAGGCCTCCGGCGTGCACCTGACCTTCAACCCCAACGGCATGTACGGGCCGATCTGGGACAAGCACGCCTTCGTGCTGCGCGGTCTGATCGATGCGGGGCAGGTCCAGATCGGGAACCACACCTTCAGCCACAAGGACATGAGGCGGTTGTCCGACCGGAAGCTGACCGAGGAGATCGAGCGGAACGACGCCTGGATCCAGCAGACCTTCGGCGTCACCTCCCGGCCGTACCTGCGGCCTCCCTTCGGCTTCCGCAACCAGCGCACGGACCAGGTGGCGGGAGAGCTCGGCTACCCGAAGGTCCTCATGTGGAACGGCAGCTTCGGGGACGCGGCGGTCCTCACCGAGGAGGTCCTCCTGGCCCAGGCCCGCAAGTGGCTGCGACCCGGCGTGCTGATGCTCGGACACGCGAACCACCCGACCATCACTCACCTCTACCCCCAGCTGCTGGCCCTCATCGCCGAGCGCGGGCTGACCCCGCAGACCCTCGACGAGGCCTTCGGCACCTCCCGCGACGTCGGCTTCTGAGCGTCGCCCTCCGCTCCGGTGGCCAGCAACACACACACGTCTGTGATGACGGTCGGTCGAGGCTCAGTGACGTCCTTCTGGTCGGCGTTTGTGTGCTGACCGCGGACTCGACGGCAGGTCACGGCCGTGCGCGGTCGCGGAGGCGGCAGAATGGTGCGCGTCAGCGCTCATAGCTCAGCTGGATAGAGCAGCCGCCTTCTAAGCGGCAGGTCGCAGGTTCGAACCCTGCTGGGCGCACGTTCCTGACCTGCGGGTTTGCAGTTCTTCGGCGTCCATGGCCGGCGTGATGGTGCCACCGTGGTTGCCACGGCTGGCGCCAGAGCTATTCCCAGAGCGCCTGAGCCATCCTGTCAGCGGCGTCCCGAGCCAGTACGGGCACAACGTGCTGGTAGGTGTTCTGGGTGAGCCCGATCTGGCTGTGTCCGAGGATCTCCATCACCACGCGAGCATCCACCCCTTGCTGCAGAAGCAGCGTGGCTGCCGTGTGCCGCGCGTCGTGTAGTCGGGCGTCTCGGACCTTCGCGTCCCGCAGGAGCTCCTTCCAGTTGGCCCAGTCCTTGCGAGGTTGGATTGGATCACCGATCTCGTTTGCGAAGACCAGGTCGTTGTCTTGCCACACCTCGCCCATCTGGAGCCGCTCGGCGTGCTGCTGCACTCGATGCGCTTTGAGCGTCGCGATGAGCGGAGCCGGTAGGGCGATGACGCGCCGACCTGCCCGGCTCTTGGGCTCCGTCATCACCATGCCGCCCTGCCGCTGGGGGCATTTCTTGGCGGTGAACCCACATGACTCACCTGGACAGCCGTGTCTGATCCGCTGACGCTGAAGTGCCTGGCGCACGGTCAAGCTCCCCTGCTCGAAGTCGATGTCAGACCAGGCCAACCCGAGGGCCTCGCCCTGACGCAGCCCGAGGGCCAAGGCGACAGACCAGCGCGCGGCGTTGGGTCGACCCACAGCCGCGAACATCAGCCGCTTCGCTTCGTCCTGGCTCAAAGGCACGACTTCGGTCTTAGGCACGCTGGGTGCGTCCACCAGCGTCGCGACGTTCCTGGAGACGCGCCCGCGCTGGACCGCGATCTTCAGAGCTCGGCTCAGGACCCGGTGGTGGTGAAGGATCGTTGAAGGCGCAAGGCCCTTGCGCTCCGCGCTGAGGTAGTAGGCCTCGAGATGTTCTGGCTGGAGTTGGTTCAGTCGGTGTCGTCCGAGCGCCGGCTTCAGATGGACCCTGATGTAGGCCTCGTAGCTCTCGTAGGTCTTGGGCCGTACGCGGCGGATGGCGACTGTGGTCAGCCAAGTGTCGAGCCACTCGGCGACCGTGGGTCCTCGACCGGCGAGGGCTCCAAGCCCGGCGTCCCGGCGGTCTTCCAAGGCGCGGACCTTCTTGACAACGTCGGCGCGCTTCGCGCCCGAGACGTGCCGCCGATCGCGCTTTCCGTTCTCGTCGAAGCCCATGCTGACGTAGCCATGCCATCGCCCGTGGGCGTCCTGGTGGATGGACGACTCCCCTGCGGCTGCTTTTCCCATCCCGCTTCTCCGTTCTGCTCTTTTCAGACGCAACAGGCCATGACACCGCCGTTGCTGCCGCGGTGGCGGGTCGGGAGCAAAGTTGTGGATAAGCGGCCGACCCCTCTTGTTCAGTCCTGGGTCTCCAGCCACGCGAGCAAGCGGGCACGAGGGATGAGGATGCGCCGGCCGAGTCGGACAGACGGAAGACCGCCGCACGCGACTTGCTGCTGTATGAGCCAGCGACTGACCCCCAGCAGAGCCGCTGCTTCAGCGACGGTGAGGGTCGTCCTCGGGCCACCCCCAAAGGGTTCAGCGGCTTCGTGGATCGGATGGGCTGTCATGCGGTGCTCCTTCGAGTCGGATCTCAGACGCAGCAAAGGTCGTCGCAGTTGAGGGGCGGCCGTCAGCGCCCCCGTCCCTCCGCAGCTCGTGCAGCGCGCGACTGGCTCACGGCGCTTGGGGGTTCGTACTCCCGACGCCTTGCCAACCCGACTGCACGTCCCCGGAGCTGTTGGCCGGCAAGGGTGTCACCGCTGTTGCGTCCGAGCTGCTCGCACAGGCGAGTGAAGGGCGACGGAGCGTCAGCCGGCGCGTCCGGGTTGTCATGCAGGTAGAGCTGGTTGCGCTCGCGGCCTCGGGACAGTGCGGTGTAGGCGGACTGGCGAGTGAGCCCGTCGCTGACGATCAGGGCTCGGGTGGCGGTGAGGCCTTGGGCTTTGTGGATGGTGAGGGCGTAGCCGTGCTGGAGGGCGTCCGAGACGGTCGCGACGTCGACGTCGACGGCCGCCCCGTTGTCGGTCTGCAGGCGGAGCGTTCCGCTGGTGGCGTGGGTGACGGTGCCTCGGGTGCCGTTGAGGATCTTCCGGCCGGTGGTGTCGTGGCACTGCTTGGTGACGATGACCTCGTCCCCGAGCGCATACCCGGTCTGTTCAGGGCCGACGGTGAGCAGGTCCGGTCCGAGCCGCTCGGTCTGCTGCAGCTTGGCGCGGATGGTCTGGTTCAGCGTCTGGACGTCGATGCGGTGGCTGGCGAGGACCACGGTCTGCCGCCGCTCGCGCGGGCTGGGCGAGTCGGCGGTGGCGGCGAGGTAGTCGTCGGCGATCTGGTCGTGCATGTCGTCGCGGCTACTAGTGAGGGTGAGTCGGTCGTGGCGGGCGTACTCGCCCAGGGCCAGGACGGGGCTGTTGGCGCGCAGAAGCTCCAGCGCCCCGGCCTCCCACGGGGCCTGTTGCCGCTGGTTGCCAACCAGTAGTGCTGGTCGGGCCTGGGGTTGGCTGAGGTGACGGAACAGGCCGCCGGCGTCGATCTCGGGGAGCTGTTCGGGGTCCCCGACCAGCAGCACCCGACCCTGGGCCTGGTGGACGTGCTCGAACAGTCGGGCGAGGTCGCGGGTGCCGACCATCGCGGCCTCGTCCACGATCAGCAACGACCGGGGCTCGAGCGGCAGGCCGTTCTCGATGCGCGCGAGCAGGGAGGCGAGGCTGCTGCTCGGCACCCCACTGGCCTGCTGCAGCCGCTGAGCGGTCAGGGCTGCGAGAGCACAACCCACGACCGGCCGCCCGTCCAGACTCGCGAGGTCACGAGCGGCGGAGAGGACGGCGGTCTTGCCGCTGCCGGCGGGTCCGACCAGGACGCGGACGAACCGGTCGTCGGCGTCGAGGAGCCGGATCGCCTCCCGCTGCCCGAGGGACAGGCCAGGGCGTGCCGCGATCACCTGCCGCGCGCCTTCGCTGTCGTCAGCGGTGCGGGGGCTGGTCGTGGCGGCGAGCTTGAGGGCGCGGTACTCGGTGGCGAGCAGCTCCAACGTGGTCCAGCGCTGCTGGCCGTCCTCGGACGCCTCCAGCGGCACCGTGTCCGGACGGGTCAGGAGCTGATCAGCGAGGACCTCGATCTGTCGGGCGTCGCCCCCGTGCTCGAGGGGCACGGTCACGGCGAGAGCCTGGATCAGGTCACGCCGGTCGAACCCGGTCCGCTGCGCAGTGACGCCCGCTGGCCCGAGGACCTGCCCGGCGATCGCCAGGACCTGCTCACTGGTGAGGTCAGCCGGCTTGAGGTCTTTCGGTAGGGCGCGGGTCCGCTGCCAGGACCGCTGCCTCGGGACAAGAGTCTTCAAGACATCGGAGGGAGTGCTTCCGAGTCGGCTGGTGCGCTTGGCCCAGCCCTCGCGCAGGATGGTGAGGTTCAGGTGGGTTTTGCGTTGCCGGGTCGCTAGGCAGGCGGCCTGCGCCGCCGCGCGGCTGGTGCCGCCGGTCTGGGCGAGGACTGACTCGATCTGGCGGCGGCGGGTGCTGAACTCCCGCAGCACCTCCCGCGGGACACCTTCGATCTCGGCCATGCCGTTGACGGGGGTGTTCCAGGTGACGCCGAACTCGCGGCTGAGCTCGTGCCGTAGGGCGGCCTGGTAGAGGTAGCCGGCGGTCTTGGCCTGCTTGTGCAGGGCGCGGCTGTC
>JAODNB010000239.1 GCA_025464795.1 Frankiales bacterium | reverse complement strand
CTGCCGGGGGCACCGAAGCCGTGGACCCTTTCAGTAGCGCAGAGGCGCTCCTCGGTAGAGTGGCATCTCCCTCAAGCAGCCAGGGGGCACCCTGTGAGCGAAGGGCATGTCGTGGACGCGAGAGCTGCCGCACTGTCAGCGCTGGCCCAGTTCCAGGTCACGCAGACCACCGTGGGCGAGGCGCTGCAGCGCATCGCAGACATCACGTTGGAAGCGATCGCGGCGGCTGACATCGTCGGCATGTCCATGATGGACGACCAGAGCCAGCCGACCACGGCCATCTACACGGACCCGGACTCACCGGCCATCGATGAGGGCCAGTATCGCGACGGCAAGGGACCGTGCCTGGAGGCGTGGCGCGACAACATCGTGGTGTCCGTACCGCGGGTCGAGGACGTCGCGGGCACCTACCCGTCCTTCGCGGCCGCCTGTCTCGAGCACGGGGTGCAGAGCACCCTGTCGCTGCCGATGCACGCC
Source organism: Frankiales bacterium (assembly GCA_025464795.1). Taxonomy (GTDB): domain Bacteria; phylum Actinomycetota; class Actinomycetes; order Mycobacteriales; family SCTD01; genus RYN-111. Next base: position 6,044 of record JAODNB010000239.1, on the reverse strand, counting down.
GGGGATGTCGCTGTCGGTGCCTTGAACATGTACGCCCGCGTTCCCCACGGGTTCAGCGATGACGACGCCTCCGTCGCCGGGGACGTCGCCGCGGCCGGCGCTGCGGTGCTGGCGAACGTGTCTGCCTACTGGACGGCGTTCGACCTCACCTCTCAGCTGACCGAGGCGATGGAGTCTCGGGCCGTGATCGAGCAGGCCAAGGGGATCCTCATGGCGTCTAGCCCCGAGCTGACCGCCGACGGGGCCTTCGACATGCTCCGCAACGTGTCTCAACGAGAGAACGTGAAGCTCCGGGAGGTCGCTCGGCGCATCGTGGAGGGCCGGGGTCGGCGCTCCGGGAAGGAACAGGGCCCCACATGAGCGCCGATGAGGTCGCGTCCGCGCTGGAGCAGCTCTCAGCCGTCCTGCAGTCGCAGCGGACCCTGGGAGCCGCACTTGCGAACATCGCCGAGGCAGCTGTCGTTTCCGTGCCGGGCTGTGACGCGGGCAGCATCGCGCTGTCGCTCGAGGGACGCTCGGCAACCGCGGTGGCGACGGCCCGGGTCGCGCTGGAGCTGGATCTGGTCCAGTACGACGGGGACGAGGGACCCTGTCTCACCGCCTTCCGCAGCATCGAGACGCTGCGCCTCGACGTGATCGAGGCAGATGAGGTCTTCCCCCACTTCGCTCGTGCCGCCCAGGCGCGTGGCGTGCGCGGCGTGCTGTCGCTACCGGCAACCTGGGGCACCGAGGTCGTGGCGACCCTCAACCTCTACAGCCGTCAGGGTCCGTTCGACGAGTCGGCGGTCTCCATCGGGAGCGTGCTGGCAGCCCAGATCGCCATCGCAGTGAGCCGTTCGCCGGAGTACGCGGCGGCCCGAGCGACGGTCGAGCAGGCTCAGCGCAACCTCGACGACCGTGCCCACATCGACCTGGCCACCGGGCTGCTCATGGCGACACAGGGCTGCACGACAGAGCAAGCCGAAGGGCTGCTGCGGCAGACTGCCGACCACGAGGCCGCAACGATCCTCCAGATCGCTGACCGCATCCTCGACCAGCACAACAACTCCCGGTAGCGGCCGCGGCAAGAACCGCAGGCAGACAGGCGTGAACCGTGTCGGGTGAGGTAGGGGTACTGCACCAGACCCGAGTAGCGAGGAGCGAACGAGTGACGACGTGGGTGCTACCGGAGCAGACCTGGACGTTCGACGGGGCGCAGGACGGAGATGTCCTGCTCAGGCACGAGGGCGAGGTGGTCGTCGTGGGACGCGCCACCAACGGTGCGGTCGAGTGGCTCGGGCCGGTGGCTGAGGGTGCCCTCGATGTCGGCGCCGTCACGGAGCCCACAGAGCGACCCGACCTCGACGCTGCGGTGGAGCCGATCGCAGCAGCCGCGGGTGAGCTGGGCGGCTGATCGGGCGAAGGCCAGCTCAGGTCGCTGGGGCGTCCCGCCACCGCAGGTGCAGGTGGATGCCCTCGGCGTGCAGGGCCTTGCGCCCCATGAGCACGCAGCACACGACAGCCAGCGCCGACAGGACGGGCGTCATCACTGAGCGGGCGAGCATCACGCCGTCGACGTGGTTAGCCGCCAGCAGCTGGAGGGCGACGCCGCCGTTCACGATGTTGACGAGCGCCCACACGAGCGAGAGCCGGCGCAGCGCGGAGTGCACCTTCGCCAGCGCGGTCACGTGAGCCGGCAGGCCCACGAAGTCCTGGGCGAACCGCTCGGTGATCGGACGCCGGACGAGGGCTGACCCGGCGAACACCGCGGCGAGGACAAAGGCGTTGATCGTCGGCGTGAGCAGGTAGATGAACGTCGAGTGGAACGCGAGGGCCACCCCTGTACGGGTCGTGAAGAGCAGGGCACCGACGACCAGGACGGTCGGCAGAGCCACGCCCTGGGCCCAGCGGCGCACGATGGCCAGGTAGCACCAGGCGAGCCCGGCGAACAGCGCCCAGACCAGCCCGGTCAGGTGCAGCATGGACCAGAAGATCAGGGCCGGGACGAGCGTGCCCTCGACGACCTGGGAGGCGATCCGCCCGACCATGGACCGCAGGGGCGGCATGTCGACGTCGGGGCGGGCTGACACAGAGCGGCCTCGTTCGGCTGGGTGGTGGGCTGGTACTGACGTCGTCGACGCCCGACCGAGCCATCTGAAGCCCGCACCCACAGGGTGACACGATCGGGTAGCCCGTGGGGGAGATTGTCCCTGTGAGTTCTCCGTCAGAGTCTGCTTACTCAGCTGCGTCCCTGCCCAAGAAGCTCGGGGTGGTGCCCGGCTCGAGGGTCGTGGTCGACGGTGCTCCCGACGCCTTCGACCTCCCCGGGGTGGCGTTCCACCGTCGCGCAGGCAAGGGCCCGTACGACGTGGGGCTGCTGTTCTGCCACGACTACGCCCGGTTGGTGAGCCGCTGGGACGCGCTCCACCGGCTCGTGACCCCGGCCGGGCGGCTGTGGGTGGCCTGGCCCAAGCGGGCCAGCGGGCTGCAGACCGACCTGGACGACGACCTCGTCCGACGGCACGGCCTCGACCACGGCCGCGTGGACACCAAGGTCTGCGCCATCGACGCGACCTGGTCCGGCCTTGCCTTCGTCGTCCGCCTCGCGGACCGCTAGCAGGTCGCGGCGGCTGGGGTTCGCAGGTCGACGAGGTAGCTGTTCACCGGATCGACGATGCAGGACCGCTGACCGTTGTGGAAGGCGGTGTGGCCGTCACCGACGTGCGTCAGCAGCACGCCCTTGGTGAGCTGCTTGGCGAGCGCTTGGGCCCAGGAGTAGGGGGTCGCCGGGTCGCGGGTGGTCCCGATCACCACGACCGGCGGGCTCCCTGCGCCGGTCACCGCGTGCGGGGTGTTCGCGGGGGCCACCGGCCAGTACGCGCAGGCGGCTCCGGACAGGGCGATCGCCGGCCCGAAGCGCGGGTACGCCGCGCCGACCTTCTTGGCGAGGTCGACGTAAGGCTGCTCGGTGCGGGGCCACGGCCGGTCGACGCAGTTGACGGCGAAGTTCGCCTCAGTGGTGTTGGCGTAGCCGCTGCTCGTGCGCTCGAGGTAGTCATCGCTGAGCACCTGGATCTGGCTGCCGTCGCCCTTCTGCGCCTTGGCCAGCGCCTGGCCGAGGAACGGCCAGGACCCCTTGCTGTACAGGGCGTCGCCGACTCCGAGGCTGAGCTCGTCCGGGCCGATCTTGCGGGCGTTGCCGGTCGGCAGCTCCGTGCGCTCGACCTTTGCCGCGAGCGCGTCGTAGGCCCGCCCGAGGTCGCCGCTGACCGCCTTGCGGAAGTCGCAGGAGGTCTTCTGGCAGTCGTCGAGGAACGCCTGCAGCGCGACGTCGAAGCCCTTGGACTGCCCCGTCAGCAGCTGGTCCCAGGACAGCGTCGGGTCGAGTGCCCCGTCGAGGACCATCGCCCGTACGTGCGTCGGGAAGGCGTCGAGATAGGCCGCCCCGATCGCGGTGCCGTAGCTGTAGCCCAGGTAGGTCAGCTTCTGGTCACCCACCGCCTGCCGAACCCGGTCCAGGTCCTGGGCGACGACCTTGGTCGAGACGTACGGCAGGATCCGCGCCGACCGGGCCTCGCACCCCTGGTCGAACTGCTTGTTCGCCGCGTTGAACGCCGACATCTCCTGGGCGTTGTCGGGTGCCGGGTCGACGTGGAAGAAGGTGTCGAGCTGCGCCGTCGTGAGGCAGCGCACCGGCGCGGTGCGGCCGACACCCCGCGGGTCGAAGGCGACCAGGTCGAAGTGCGAGCGCAGCGTCTTCGGCAAGCTGCTGTAGACGGCCTCGAGGTAGCCGATCGCAGACGCACCCGGGCCGCCGGGGTTCACCAGCAGGGAGCCGATGCGGCGCGATCCGGTGGCCTTGCGCCGGACCAGCTTGAGGCCGACCGTCCCGAGAGCGGGCTTCGCCTCGTCGAGCGGCACCGTGAGCGTCGCGCACTGGAAGCCGCTGTCACAGCCGGTCCAGGACGACAGCTTGCCCATGGTGGGGGTGCCGGTCGACGAAGGCGGGACGGCGGGCGGCGTGGTGGCGGTAGGGGGGCTCGTCGAGGCGGCTGCTGAGGGGCTCGACGTCGGGTCGGCCGTGGTCCTGCTCCCTCCGCTGCACCCGGTCAGGGCGAGCACGCCGGCGAGGACAACAGCAGCGGGAACGGGGCGACGCACCCCCCAAGTGTGACAGCACGCAGCGACCGGCACGCCGCGCTCACCTTCCCGCACGCCTGCCGACACGCGCGAGTAACCTCTGCTTTCGGCAGCCAGCCATGTCTTCCCCATCTCAGAGGCGGCGTTTTCAGCGTGTCGACGCAAACCGGGCAGCAGAGCGACTTTGGCGCGAACGACTGGTACATCCAGGAGCTGTACGAGGACTACCTGAAGGACCCCGGCAGCGTCGGGGAGACGTGGCAGGAGTACTTCGCCACCAACACCCCGGCTGCGAACGGCTCGAGCGCCGCCGAGCCCGCAGCTCCCCCAGCTGCCCCCGCCCCGGCACCCGCTGCTGCAGCTTCACCTCCCGCCCCGGCTGCTGCTCCAGCTCCTCCGGCTGCCCCTCCCGCTCCCGCGGCTCCCGCTCCCGCCGCCGCCAAGCCTGAGGTCCCTGTCGCGGCGACCGCCACCACCAGCCCGTTGAAGGGCGCAGCCGCCCGCGTCGTCACCAACATGGAGTCCTCGCTCGAGGTCCCGACCGCCACCAGCGTGCGGGCCGTCCCGGCGAAGCTGCTCGCGGACAACCGCACCGTGATCAACAACCACCTGCGACGCGCCCGCGGCGGCAAGGTCAGCTTCACCCACCTGATCGGCTACGCCCTGGTCAAGGCCGCCATGGACGTGCCGGTCATGAACACCTCGTACGCCAAGGTGGACGGCAAGCCGACCCTGGTCACCCCGGCGCACGTCGGGCTCGGCCTGGCCATCGACCTCCAGAACGCGAACGGCACCCGCTCGCTCGTCGTCGCCGCCATCCGCGACGCCGACACCCTGTCCTTCTCGCAGTTCGTCGCGGCGTACGAGGACATCGTCAAGCGCGCGCGCACCGGCAAGCTCACGACCGAGGACTTCCAGGGCGCGACGATCAGCCTCACGAACCCCGGCGGCATCGGCACCGTGCACTCGGTCCCCCGCCTCATGCAGGGTCAGGGAGCGATCATCGGCGTCGGGGCGATGGAGTACCCCGCCGAGTTCGCGGGCGCCTCCGAGGAGAGCATCGCCCAGCTGGCGATCAGCAAGATCATCACCCTCACGAGCACGTACGACCACCGGGTCATCCAGGGCGCGCAGTCCGGTGAGTTCCTCCGCCGCATGAACCAGCTGCTGCTGGGCGAGGACGACTTCTACGACGACGTCTTCCGCTCGCTGCACATCCCGTACGAGCCCGTGCGGTGGGTCCCGGACGTCCAGGCGACCCACGAGGGCGACCTCGACAAGGCCACTCGGGTCAACGAGCTCATCCACGCCTACCGCGTCCGCGGCCACCTCATGGCCGACACCGACCCGCTGTCGTTCACGGTCAACAGCCACCCGGACCTCGACGTGGTGAACCACGGCCTGACCTTGTGGGACCTCGACCGGACCTTCCCGGTCGCGGGGTTCTCGGGCCAGCGGATCATGAAGCTGCGTGACGTCCTCGGGGTGCTTCGCGACTCCTACTGCCGCAACGTCGGCATCGAGTACATGCACATCCAGGACCCGGCTCAGCGCCGCTGGATCCAGGACCGCGTGGAGAAGAAGTCGCAGCAGCCCGACCGGGACCTGCAGCTCCACGTCCTGAAGCGGCTCAACGCCGCGGAGGCGTTCGAGTCCTTCCTGCAGACGAAGTTCGTCGGGCAGAAGCGCTTCTCCCTCGAGGGCGGGGAGTCGGTCATCCCGATGCTGGACTCCGTGCTGCACGGTGCCGCGTCCGCGGGTCTCGACGAGGTCGTCATCGGCATGGCGCACCGCGGGCGCCTCAACATCCTGGCCAACATCGTCGGGAAGTCCTACGGCCAGATCTTCCGCGAGTTCGAGGGCAACATCGACCCGCGCACGGTTCAGGGCTCGGGCGACGTGAAGTACCACCTCGGCGCGGAGGG
>JAODNB010000231.1 GCA_025464795.1 Frankiales bacterium | reverse complement strand
ACGGCATCGTGCACGTCTCCGCCAAGGACCTCGGCACCGGCAAGGAGCAGTCGATGACCATCACCGGCGGCTCGGCCCTGCCGAAGGAGGAGGTCGAGCGGATGATGAAGGAGGCCGAGCAGTACGCCGAGGAGGACGCCAAGCGCAAGGACGAGGCCGAGACCCGCAACCAGGCCGAGGCTCTCATCCACCAGACGCAGAAGTTCCTGGCGGAGAACGGCGACAAGGTCCCCGCTGAGGGCAAGGCCGAGGTGGAGTCCGCGCTGACGGACCTGCAGGGCGTGCTCGGCGGCAGCGACGTCGAGGACATCCGCACCAAGGCGAAGGTGCTCGCGGAGAAGTCCTCTGCTCTCGGTGGTGCCCTGTACGACCAGGCGCCGCCCGCAGACGGCGCTCCCGCGGCTGAGGCCGGCGACGAGGGCGTGGTCGACGCAGAGATCGTGGACGAGGAGCAGTGAGCCCCGGGCACGACACCGAGCGGGACCGGGACGAGCCGCCGATCGTCATCACCGACAAGCGGCGGCTCGACCCGGAGACGGGTGAAGCCCGACCGGATGCTGTCGTAGAGGCGCCTGAGCCGGAGCCGGTCAACGAGCACCTGGCCGACCTGCAGCGGATCACGGCGGAGTACGCCAACTACCGCAAGCGGGTCGACCGGGACCGCGTGGCCGTCGTCGAGATGGCGACCGCGGGCCTGCTCGAGGCACTGCTGCCGCTGCTCGACAACATCGAGCTGGCCCGTCAGCACGGGGACCTCGAAGGCGCCTTCAAGGGCGTCGGTGAGTCCCTCGAGCAGCTGGCCGAGCGGCAGGGCCTGGAGCGGTACGGCGCCAAGGGCGAGGACTTCGACCCCGCGGTGCACCACGCCCTGGTCTCGGCACCTGCCGACCCCGAGGCCACCGTGACGGTGGTGGCGGAGGTGCTCCAGCCGGGGTGGCGCCTGAGGTCCGGTCGCATCCTGCGTCCTGCTGGCGTGGCGGTCGCGGAGCCGGCAGCGGAGCCCTCAGGGGCGCCGGCAACGCCATCCGAAACAGCAACGACAGCCGGACCAGCGCAGCCGGTAGCACCAGAACAGACACCAGAGCAGACAGCAGCACCTGAGCAGACGGCCTGAGAGGAGGGACGCCGATGGCGACACGTGACTTCGTGGAGAAGGACTACTACGCCGCCCTCGGCGTCCCCAAGGACGCCAAGGCCGCGGACATCAAGAAGGCCTACCGCAAGCTGGCCGCCGAGAACCACCCCGACCGCAACCCCGCGGGCGAGGACCGGTTCAAGGAGGTCAGCGAGGCCTACGACGTGCTCTCGGACGCGACCAAGCGCAAGGAGTACGACGAAGCCCGGTCGCTGTTCGCCAGCGGTGGGTCTCGCGGCTTCGACCCGGGGGAGGCGTTCGGGGGCGGGTCGTTCTCCGACATCTTCAGCGGCCTGTTCCAGGGTGGCGGCCGGCAGCGCCAGGCACCCCGTCGCGGCGCCGACCTCGAGACCACGATCACGCTGTCGTTCACGGACGCGCTGCACGGGTCCACCGTGCCGCTGCGGCTGACGACCGAGGGCGCGTGCGAGACCTGCCGCGGTTCCGGAGCAGCACCCGGCACGTCGCCGCAGACCTGCTCGGTGTGCCGGGGCCAAGGTGTGGTCTCGCGCAACCAGGGCTCGTTCTCCTTCGCGGAGCCCTGCACCAACTGCCGCGGCACCGGCTCCGTCGTGACGTCTCCGTGCCCGACCTGCGCAGGTCGTGGGGTGGCCACGAAGGACCGCACGATCACCGTACGCATCCCGGCCGGCGTCGCCGACGGAGGCAAGATCCGGCTCAAGGGCAAGGGCGGCGCCGGCGAGCGCGGTGCCCCGGCAGGTGACCTGCTGGTCCGCGTCTCCGTCGCCTCCCACCCGGTGTTCGGACGCAAGGGCGACCACCTCACGCTGGTCGTCCCGATCACCTACGCCGAGGCCGCGCTGGGTGCGAACATCTCGGTGCCGACGATCGACGGGCCCGTGACGCTGCGCGTGCCCCCGGGCACGGCGTCCGGGAAGACGTTCCGCGTGAAGGGCAAGGGGGTCCCTCTGAAGACCCCCGGCGACCTGCTCGTGACCGTCGAGGTCGACGTCCCGAAGGAGCTGACTGTCGAGGAACGACAGGCCCTCGAGGCCTATGCGGCGATCGCGCAGCCGCACCTGCGCGACCACCTGAAGGAGGTTCGCCTGTGAACGTGGTCATCAGCGTCGCCGCCGAGCTGGCGGGCATGCACCCGCAGACCCTCCGGCAGTACGACCGGCTCGGGCTGGTCTCGCCCGACCGCACCGGCGGCGGTGGCCGGCGCTACTCCGAGCGCGACATCGAGCTGCTGCGCGAGGTGCAGCGGCTGTCGCACGAAGAGGGCGTCAACCTCGCCGGCATCAAGCGGATCATCGACCTCGAGAACCAGGTCGCGGCGTTGCAGCAGCGGGTCGCTGAGCTGTCCCACGCGGTGGACGAGCACCGCACGGCCGCATCACTCGCGCGCGAGCACGTCGTCGCCTCGATGCGACGCGACCTCGTACCCATGTCCACGTCGGCGCTGGTCGTCTGGCGGCGCGAGAGCTAGACCCCACGCACGTCGAAGGAGCACTCCATGGACGCAGACCGTCTCACCACGAAGTCGCAGGAGGCCGTCTCGACGGCCGTCCGCAAGGCCGGTGCTGCCGGGCACCCTGAGGTCACGCCGCTGCACCTGCTGCTCGCCCTCCTGGAGCAGGAGGGCGGCGTCGCGGTGCCGCTGATCGCCGCAGCAGCAGGCGATCCCGCGGCAGTCCGTACGCGCGTGACCGATCGGCTGCACGCGCTGCCGACCGCCAGCGGCGCGAACGTCGCCGCGCCCGGGCTCAGCCGAGGCGTCCACAGCGCCCTCGAGGCAGCGCAGCGGGCCGCGTCCGACAACTCGGACGACTTCGTCTCCACCGAGCACCTCGTCGTGGGACTCGCCGCAGACGCCTCCCTGGGACTGCCGAAGCCGGCCGACCTCGTCGCGGCCTTCGCCACCGTCCGCGGAGGCAACCGGCGCGTGACCTCGCAGGACCCGGAGACGACCTACCAGGCGCTGGAGAAGTTCGGCGTCGACCTCACTCAGGCAGCCCGCGAGGGCAAGCTCGACCCGGTCATCGGCCGCGACCAGGAGATCCGCAGGGTCGTCCAGGTGCTGGCGCGCCGCACCAAGAACCACCCCGTCCTCATCGGTGAGCCGGGTGTCGGAAAGACCGCTGTCGTCGAGGGCCTGGCGCAGCGGATCGTGGCGGGCGACGTGCCGGAGTCCTTGAAGGACAAGCGATTGGTGTCCCTCGACCTCAGCGCGATGATCGCCGGCGCGAAGTACCGGGGTGAGTTCGAGGAGCGGCTCAAGGCGGTGCTGCAGGAGATCAAGGACTCGGACGGCGAGGTCATCACGTTCCTCGACGAGATGCACACCGTCGTCGGCGCCGGCAAGTCCGAGGGCAGCATGGACGCGGGCAACATGCTCAAGCCGATGCTCGCCCGCGGCGAGCTCCGGATGGTCGGCGCTACCACCCTGGACGAGTTCCGGGAGAACATCGAGAAGGACCCAGCCCTGGAGCGCCGGTTCCAGCAGGTCCTCGTGGGAGAGCCGAGCGTCGAGGACACCGTCGCGATCCTGCGCGGCCTCAAGGGCAGGTACGAGGCGCACCACGGCGTCGAGATCACCGACTCGGCGCTGGTCGCTGCGGCGACCCTCTCGGACCGCTACATCCCTGCGCGCTTCCTGCCCGACAAGGCCATCGACCTGGTCGACGAGTCAGCCTCTCGCCTGCGGATGGAGATCGACAGCCGGCCGGTCGAGATCGACGAGCTGCAGCGCGCCGTGGACCGCCTCCGGATGGAGGAGATCCAACTGGCGAAGGAGAGCGACGCCGCGTCCGTGGCTCGGCTCGAGACCCTGCGCCGCGAGCTGGCGGACCGGTCCGAGGAGCTGTCCGTCCTCATGGTCCGGTGGGAGCGGGAGAAGGCCGGGCTCAACCAGGTCGGTGCTCTGAAGAAGCGCCTCGACGAGCTGCAGTCACAGCTCGAGCGGGCCCAGCGCGACGGCGACCTGGAGACGGCGTCGCGGCTCCAGTACGGCGAGATCCCCGCAGTGACAAGGGATCTCGACGAGGCCGTACCCGTTGAGGACGCCATGGTGAAGGAGACGGTCACCGCCGACGACATCGCCGAGGTGGTCGCCGCCTGGACGGGCATTCCAGCCGGGCGCCTGCTGGAGGCCGAGACGACGAAGCTGCTGCACATGGAGGAGTCGCTGGGCACGCGGCTCATCGGGCAGACGCAGGCGGTCCGGGCCGTGTCCGACGCGGTGCGCCGGGCCCGCGCCGGCATCTCCGACCCCGACCGGCCGACAGGCTCCTTCCTGTTCCTCGGTCCCACCGGGGTCGGCAAGACCGAGCTCGCGAAGGCGCTCGCCGCGTTCCTGTTCGACGACGAGCGGGCCCTGACCCGGATCGACATGAGCGAGTACGGCGAGAAGCACGCCGTCGCACGGCTGGTCGGCGCACCGCCCGGGTACGTCGGCTACGACCAGGGCGGCCAGCTGA
>JAODNB010000343.1 GCA_025464795.1 Frankiales bacterium | reverse complement strand
CGTCGTCCTCGACGAGGGGGAGCAGGTGCTCGGCGCGGTCGGCGCGGATGGCCTTGAAGCCGCACTGCGCATCGGAGAACCCGGTGGTGAGCGCGGCGTGCAGCACCAGGTTGTAGCAGCGGCTGATCAGCTCGCGCTTGGCCCCTCGCGCGACGCGGGCACTGCGGGCCAGCCGGGTCCCGATCGCGACGTCGGAGTGCCCGCTCAGCAGCGGGGCGACGAGCGGCAGCAGCGCGTCGAGGTCGGTAGAGAGGTCAACGTCCATGTACGCAAGGACCGTTGCGTCGCTCGACATCCACACCTGCTTGAGCGCCCGGCCACGGCCCTTCGCTGCGAGGTGCTCGGCGCGTACGCCTGGCAGCTCTTCCGCGAGGGCCTGCGCGATCGCCCACGTGTCGTCGGTGCTCGCGTTGTCGGCGATCGTGATGCGCGCCGAGAACGGGAAGCGGCTGTCGAGGTAGGCGTGCAGCCGACGGATGCTGGGCTCGAGGTCGTCCTGCTCGTTGTGCACCGGGACGACGATGTCCACGGCAGGGCCCACGACCGTGCGGGTCCCCCCGGCTTCGAGGGCAGCTGTGCTCATGCCTTCAAGGTCGGAGCCCTACGTGGGACCACCCTGCCCGGTCGCTGCCAGGTCCCTGTGATCTGCAGACAAGGGCGAGGCCGGTACGCCACAGGGCGTACCGGCCTCGTTCGTGCGGAAGCAGTCTTAGGAGGCGTCCGAGGTGCCGAGCGTCACGGACAGGGTCTTGGTCGTGCCGCCGCGCTTGAGGGTGACCTTCACGGTCGATCCCGGTTCGTGGGAGCGGATCGCCACGATCAGCGTGTCCGCGTCGGTGATGATCCGGTCGTCGACCTTGATGACGATGTCTCCGGCCTGGATGCCGGCCTTCTCTGCGGCACCGCCGCTCGTCACGGCCCGGATCGAGGCGCCGAGACCCGGTGCCCCGTCCGTCGTCCCCGGGGCGTCCTCGACGTTGACGCCGATCTGCGAGTGCACCGACTTGCCGGTCTTGATGAGCTGGTCGGCGATGTTCGCCGCGACGTTCGACGGGATGGCGAACCCGACGCCGATGTTGCCGCTCTGCGACCCGGTGCTGCTCGCGCCGGTCGTCGCGATCGCGCTGTTGACGCCGACGAGGCGGCCCGCGAGGTCGACGAGCGCGCCACCGGAGTTGCCCGGGTTGATGGCGGCATCGGTCTGGACGGCATCGATGACGGCCTGGGACGAGCTGCTGTCCCCGGTACGCACGGGCCGGTGCAGCGTCGAGACGATGCCCTGTGTGACGGTGTTCGACAGGCCGAGGGGGGCACCGATCGCGAGAACCGCCTGGCCGACCTTCAGGCTCTCGGAGTCGGCGAAGACGGCCGCCTTCAGTCCGTTGGTACCGGTGATCTTGAGCACAGCGAGGTCGGCCGAGGAGTCGGTCCCCACGATCGTGGCGGGGACGGTGCTCCCGTCGGCGAGAGTCACGTGGACGGAGCCGCCGCCAGCCGCCGCAGAGACCACGTGGTTGTTGGTCAGGATGTAGCCCTCGGAACGGATGATGATCCCGGAGCCGGTGTCGGACTGGGCCTCCGAGCCGCCGAACGCCGACTGCGTCTGGCCGGTGACCTCGACCGTCACGATCGAAGGCCCGATCGTCGCCGCGGCTGACTCTGGCGTCCCCTTGACGGTGTCACTGGCGCTGCCGATGACGCGGGTGCCGCTGACGGGCGTACCGCCGACCACCGTGGTCGTCGACCCGCTGTCGAGCTGGTGCGACACGACGCCACCGGCGCCGCCGCCGATCACGAGGGCCAGCGCCAGGAGCCCTGCGCTCGCTCCGCGCTTGCGGCGCGGTGGCTCCGACTCAGCGGGCGGGAAGGCAGGCGGCGGATCGGCAGGAGGGGTGTCGGAGGGTTGCACGGCGGTGGCGCCGTCTGTGGCCCACCAAGGGGTGTCGGGATGGTCGCTCATGACTCCAGTCTCTCCGCTTTCCTGTGAGTTGCCTGTGAGCCCGGTGGGACGATGCTGGGAGCCAGGCCCAAAGGGCCGCCCGGTAACCTTGACGCACATGCGCGCCCTGCTGCTCGAGAACGTGCACGACGACGCGGCGTTCGCGCTGCGGGACGCGGGCTTCGAGGTGGAACGGCTCGACCACGCCCTCGGTGAGGACGACCTCATCGCCAAGCTCGCCGGGGTGCACGTCCTGGGACTGCGCTCCAACACGAACCTCACCGCGAAGGCCCTCGACGCCGCCTCCGACCTGCTGGCCGTCGGCGCGTTCTGCATCGGCACCAACCAGATCGACCTGACGTCCGCGGTCGACAAGGGCGTGGCCGTCTTCAACGCCCCGTTCAGCAACACCCGCTCCGTCGTCGAGCTGGCCATCTCGGAGATCATCGCCCTCACGCGGCGGCTCACCGACAAGAACACCGACATGCACGCGGGCGTCTGGGACAAGTCAGCCGTGGGCAGCCACGAGGTCCGCGGCCGCAAGCTGGGGATCGTCGGCTACGGCAACATCGGCTCGCAGCTGTCGGTGCTCGCCGAGTCGCTCGGCATGCGCGTGCTGTTCTTCGACACCGCGGACCGGCTCGCCCTGGGCAACGCCCGTCGCTGCGGCACCCTCGACGAGCTGCTGGCCGAGAGCGACGTCGTCAGCCTCCACGTGGACGGCCGGTCGTCCAACAGCGGCATCTTCGGCGAGGAGCAGTTCGCCCGGATGCGCAAGGGCTCGATCTTCCTCAACCTCTCCCGCGGCTTCGTCGTCTCCCACGAGGCCCTGCGCGCGCACATCGAGTCGGGCCACATCGTCGGCGCAGCGGTCGACGTCTTCCCGGTCGAGCCGAAGGCCAGGGGCGAGGAGTTCGTCTCGGTCCTGCGCGGCCTGCCGAACGTCATCCTCACCCCGCACGTCGGCGGGTCCACCGAGGAGGCGCAGCAGGACATCGGGCACTTCGTCGCGGGCAAGCTGCGTGACTACGTCGGCGACGGCAACACGTCCTTGTCCGTCAACCTGCCGCCCGTGACGCTGCCGCGCGAGCCCGGCCAGACCCGCCTGCTCCACCTGCACCTGAACACCCCGGGCGTTCTCGCGACCGTGAACGGCCTGCTCGCCGAGCACGGCGTCAACATCGAAGGCCAGCTGCTGTCGACGCGGGGGACGCTCGGCTACGTCGTCACCGACATCGGCGCAGCCCCCACTGCTGACGTGGTGCAGGCTCTCGAGGCCCTCCCGGAGACGGTGCGACTCCGGGTCCTCGGATGAGGGCCTTCGTCGAGATCGTCGGCGCCGACCACGTCCTGACGGACGCCGACCTGACGGCCTCGTACGAGACGGACTGGACCGGGCGGTTCTCCGGCAAGGCCGCCTGCGTCGTACGCCCCCGCACGACGGCCGAGGTCGCCGCCGTGCTGAAGCACTGCCACGCCGAGGGGCTCAAGGTCGTCGTCCAGGGCGGCAACACCGGCCTCGTCGGAGGTGGCGTCCCGGCCGGGGGAGAGGTGCTGCTGTCCCTGGCCCGGCTCACCGACCTCGGCGACGTCGACCTCGCCTCCGCGCAGGTCACCGCCGGCGCGGGCGTGACCCTCGCGGACCTCCAGATCCACGCTAGGGCAAGCGATCTCGACTTCGGCGTCGACCTCGCCGCGCGCGAGTCCGCAACCGTCGGCGGCCTCGTCGCGACCAACGCCGGCGGCATCCGGGTGCTCCGCTACGGCTCGATGCGCGCCCAGGTGATGGGCCTCGAGGCCGTGCTCGCGGACGGTTCGGTCATCAGCCGGATGGCAGGCCTGTCGAAGGACGGGACCGGGTACGACCTCGCCGGTCTCATCGCCGGCTCTGAGGGGACCTTGGCGGTCGTCACGGCCGCAAGGCTCAAGCTCTGGCCCCGGCTTCGCGCACGCGCCGTCGCTCTGCTCGCGATGGACTCGACCGAGGCCGCGGTGTCGCTGCTGCCGGGTCTTCGCGCAAGCCTGCCGTCGCTGTCCGCGGCCGAGCTGTTCTACCGCGAGGGCCTTGCGCTCGTACGCAAGCACGGGCCCCTGCCCGCGCCGTTCCCGCAGGAGCACGAGGCCTACCTGCTGCTGGAGTGCGCGGACCTCACTGACCCGGTGGACCAGCTCGCGGCGGCGGTGTCCGAGGCCGTCGGGCTGGTCGATGCGACCGTCGCGACGGACGCCGCCGGTCAGCGCGCGCTGTGGGCCTACCGCGAGACCCACACCGAGTCGATCAGCGCCGAGGGGGTGCCGGTCAAGCTCGACGTGTCCGTCCCGACCGCGTCTCTGCCGCTGCTGGTCTCCCAGCTCTCCTCGACCATCGCCGGAGTCTGCCCGGCGGCTCGGCCGATCGTGTTCGGGCACGTCAACGAGGGCAACCTGCACGTGAACGTCCTGGACACCGGCGACCTGCACGAGCAGGTGACCGACGCCGTGCTCCGGCTGGTCGCGTCCCTCGACGGGTCGATCAGCTCCGAGCACGGCGTCGGCCGCGCCAAGGTCGAGTGGCTCCAGCTGTCCCGCTCTGCGACCGAGATCGCTGCGATGCAGGCCGTGAAGCGCGCCCTCGACCCCGCGGGCATCCTCAACCCCGGCGTCCTCCTGCCCTAAGCGGGCAGCAGCCGCCAGCCGACGCCGCGGACGGTGACCAGCAGCCGCGCCGCGTCGCCGAGCTTCGCCCGCAACCGGCACACGTGCACGTCGATCGCCCTGGTCGTCTCCGGGTAGACGTCAAGCAGCTCGGCCATGCCCGACCGCGTCAGCACCCGACCGTGCGCGGCGTGCAGGGCAGCGAGCACCTTGAACTCCTGGCGGGTGGTGTGCAGCAGCGTGCCGTTGACGCGGACCTCCCAGGTGTCGACATCCACCGAGAGCAGCTCCGCCGAACCGCTGCGCGAGCCCGCCGGCGTACCGCCAGGGACGGTCGGGAGCCCGGCGGCAGCCCAGGCGACGAAGCCGCCCTCCAGGTCCGTTGCGCGCCAGATCCCCAGTGAGGCAAGGGAAGCAGCCGCGAGCGACGACGTGTATCCCTCGGAGCAGAGCACCACGACGTGGGCGTCGTAGGACGCCTCCGGGATCGAGGCCGAAGACGTCGGGTCGAGCCGCCACTCGAGGACGTTGCGCTCGAGGACGAGGGCGCCTGGGATCTCGCCCTCGGCGATGCGTTGCGCGGAAGGGCGGATGTCCACGAGCAGAGCGCCGCTCTGCTGCGCGGCCAGCGCCTCGACCGCAGAGAGGCGGACGAGGCCCGACCGGGCTTCGGCCAGGACGTCGTTGATGGTCCGCGGAGCAGGGAGCCGCCGGAGCGGGCTGACGCTCATCAGGCCACCTCCGGCTCGTCTGTCAGGACCGTGGAGATCCGGCGCAGGCCGTCGCCCCAGGGCTCCCAGAAGCTCATCCGCTCCAAGCGTGGACTGTACGCATGAATGCTCACGGCAGGCGAGGAGCTGTGGTTGGCGACGTCGTGGACCGCTCCGGCGGGAACGGTCACGAGCGAGCCGGCAGGGACGTCGGCGGCGACCAGCGTGCCGCCCGGACGGACCCGTACCTCGTTGAGGACGCCGGAGACGACGGTGAAGGTCGCGGTGGCGTCGCCATGGTCGTGCAGGTCGGTGTACTGGTCCGGCAACCAGGTGAGCAGCCAGACGTCAGCACCGGGCAGCGTCAGCAGCCGGTGCCAGTAGCGGGAGGAGTCGGTGAAGCGGACGTGTGGCTCCCACAGGGAGCGGTCCGCCGCGATCGAGACGACGAGGTCGTCCAGTGAGGCAAGGGCGAGCATGAGAGAGGTCCTTCGAGGGAGAGGGGAGTCGCTGACCGGAGCGGGTCAGCGACAGGTCTCGTCGAAGGCATCCGCGCGGCGTCCGGCCCAGAAGGGCTCGAGCATGACGGCGGCGGGCATGGAGCCATTAAAGCACAGTCATCCACTAGGGAATCAAGTCCGAGGGAACGAGCGGCGGCCCCGAGAGGTTGAAGCAGTCATGTGGAGCTTCCTCAAGAAGACAGACCTGCCCACCGCCGACGAGGCCCTGCCGGGTCGGGACACCGAGATGCGCGTGTCGGCGACGCACACCGTCCTCGGTACGCCCCTGAAAGGACCCTGGCCGGAGGGCTTCGAGCTCGTGTCCTTCGGGATGGGCTGCTTCTGGGGCGCTGAGCGCTTCTTCTGGAAGCTGCCCGGCGTCTACAGCACCTCCGTCGGCTACCAGGGAGGGCACACCCGCAACCCGTCGTACGAGGAGACCTGCTCGGGTCGGACCGGTCACACCGAGGCGGTGCAGGTCGTCTACGACCCCAGCAAGATCTCCCTCGAGCTGATCCTCAAGACCTTCTGGGAGAACCACGACTCGACCCAGGGCATGCGTCAGGGCAACGACGTGGGCACCCAGTACCGGTCGGCGATCTACCCGACGACCGAGGCGCAGCTGGTGGCCGCCAAGGCCTCCCGCGAGCTCTACCAGGCGGCGCTGACCAAGGCGGGCAAGGGGACCATCTCCACCGAGATCGTGCCGGCCGGGCCGTACTACTACGCGGAGGACTACCACCAGCAGTACCTCGACAAGAACCCCGGCGGCTACTGCAACCACGGGTTCAACGGCGTGAGCTGCCCGATCGGCCTCGACGTCCCCGCCCAGGTGGACGTGCTCCCTCCCCGCTCGTAAACGCCCTGCTCGAACGCGACGCGCCCGGCCCCTCTTCGCGAGGGACCGGGCGCGTCGTCGTTCAGGGACTTGCTAGGCCGTGGCCTTCTTCCGGCGGCCCAGCAGGAGCAGGCCGGCGCCGAAGAGCAGGAGGGCAGCACCCTCGAGGCTCCACTGCTGGACCGGCGCGCCGGTGAACGGGAGTCCGCCGCCAGCGGTCGGGGTGCCACCGCCAGCGGTCGGGGTGCCACCGCCCGCAGTCGGCGTTCCGCCGCCAGCAGTCGGGGTGCCACCGCCCGCAGTCGGCGTTCCGCCACCCTGGGTCGGGACCGTCACGCCGCCGCCGCCCTGGGTCGTCTGCGTGACAGGGGTGGTCACGGTGGACGTGTTGTTCGAAGGCGTGGCATCGGTGGGACCGACGGTGGCCGTGTTCACCACGCTCGAGTCGGCGTAGTTCGCAGCCAGCGTCAGGACCACCGTCAGGCTTACCGTGTCGCCGGCGGCCAGCTGCGCGTTGAGAACGCAGTGGACGGCGTTTCCGGTGCAGGTCCAGCCCGTGGCGGTGATGCTCTTGAGCGTCGTGTTGGCGGGCAGCGCGTCATCGACGACCACGGAGTTCTCCGTTGCGTTCCCGCCGTTGTGGACCGTGAGCGTGTAGCTCGCGTCCTGACCGGGCGTCAGGGACGAGGCCGGTCCGGTCTTCACGATGCTCAGGTCATGCGCTGCGACGTTGCCCGGGGGAGCAGGGCGGGCGGTCAGCACGGTCGATGAGCCCTGGCCGGTGGTGCTGTTGTTGGAGTCGGCCGGGTCGTGGGCGGCTGCCGTGACGGTGTCGGTGAGCGACGAGCCTGCGGCCGGGCTGGAGCCGACGAGCGTGAACAGGCAGGTCGCCGACGCTCCCGACGCCAAGCTCGGCGGCAGGGCGGGAGCGCAGGTCACCGGTACAGAGGCAGCCGCACCCACGACATCGGTCAGGTCGTCAAGGGTGACCGTGATCGGGCTGTTGTTCGTGATGACCACCTGGTACGGGACGTCCTGTCCCGGGCCGGGGGAGGTCTCGGTGGGCGAGTACCCACCAACGCCGTCGGCGTTGTTCGTCTTGACGACGTCGAGCGACAGCCTCGGCGCAGGCCCCGGGACGTT
>JAODNB010000212.1 GCA_025464795.1 Frankiales bacterium | reverse complement strand
GCCAAGCCGGCCATCGCGGCCGTCTGCAAGGCCCAGCTCGAGCTCAAGGCGAAGTCCCCCAAGGACCCGATCGACGTGCCGGTCTTCCTCGACTACGAGGACGACGTCTACAGCGCCGTCGAGTCCGCTGCCGAGTCCAAGCTCAACGAGATCATGGCGATCGCGGGCAAGGCCGAGCGCGAGTCCGCCACGGACGAGCTCAAGGCTGCCGTCCTTGCCGACCTGGCCGAGAAGTTCGAGGGCCGTCAGGGCGAGGTCAGCAACGCCTTCCGCAGCGTCAACAAGAAGGTCGTGCGCAAGCGCATCGTCACGGACAAGGTCCGCATCGACGGCCGCGGTCTCGCCGACATCCGTCAGCTCGCTGCCGAGGTCGAGGTGCTTCCCCGGGTGCACGGCTCGGCGCTGTTCGAGCGCGGCGAGACCCAGATCATGGGTGTCACGACCCTCAACATGCTTCGCATGGAGCAGATGGTCGACACGCTGAACCCCGAGAACCGCAAGCGCTACATGCACAACTACAACGTCCCGCCGTACTCCACCGGCGAGACCGGCCGCGTCGGGTCCCCGAAGCGCCGCGAGATCGGACACGGTGCTCTCGCTGAGCGCGCCCTCGTGCCGGTGCTCCCCTCGCGCGAGGAGTTCCCCTACGCGATCCGTCAGGTGTCCGAGGCGCTCGGCTCCAACGGCTCGACGTCCATGGGCTCGGTCTGCGCGTCCACGATGTCGCTGCTCAACGCCGGTGTTCCGCTCAAGGCCCCGGTCGCCGGCATCGCGATGGGTCTCATCTACGAGGGCGGGGAGTACGCGACCCTGACCGACATCCTCGGTGCCGAGGACGCCTTCGGCGACATGGACTTCAAGGTCGCCGGCACCCCGCAGTTCGTCACGGCGCTGCAGCTCGACACCAAGCTCGACGGCATCCCCTCCTCTGTCCTGGCCGCCGCGCTCCAGCAGGCCCGCACGGCCCGCCTCGCGATCCTCGAGGTCATGTCCGAGGCGATCGACGAGCCCGACGAGATGTCGCCGTACGCCCCGCGCGTGCTGTCCGTGAAGATCCCCGTCGACAAGATCGGCGAGATCATCGGCCCGAAGGGCAAGATGATCAACCAGATCCAGGCCGACACGGGTGCAGACATCACCGTGGAGGACGACGGCACCATCTACATCGGTGCCACGAGCGGGACCGCTGCTGAGGCGGCTCTCGCGGTGATCAACCAGATCGCCAACCCGACCATGCCGAAGGTCGGCGAGCGGTTCCTGGGCACGGTCGTCAAGACCGCCGCCTTCGGTGCCTTCGTCTCCCTCGTGCCCGGTCGTGACGGCCTGGTCCACATCAGCAAGCTGGGCAACGGCAAGCGCATCGGCAAGGTCGAGGACGTCGTGAACGTCGGCGACAAGCTGCAGGTCGAGATCACCGAGATCGACCAGCGCGGCAAGATCAGCCTGACCCCCGTGGAAAACGCTGAGACCGCAGCGGCGGAGTAGCACTTCCTTGACGACGAAGGCCCCCGGTTTCAGGAGATCCCTCCTGCCCGGGGGCCTTCGCGTTGTCACGGAGTCGGTGCCTGGGGTCCGGAGCGCCGCGTTCGGCGTCTGGGTGGGCGTCGGGTCGCGGGACGAGTCTGGCCTCGAGCACGGTGCCTCGCACTTCCTCGAGCACCTGCTGTTCAAGGGCACGCGCAAGCGCGATGCGCTCGAGATCGCCGCTGTGATGGATGCCGTCGGCGGCGAGCTCAACGCCTTCACGGCGAAGGAGTACACCTGCTACTACGCAAGGGTGCTCGACTCCGACCTGCCCCTGGCAGTCGACGTCGTGAGCGACCTCGTCACGGACGCGCTCGTCACGCCCGACGACGTCGAGTCCGAGCGCGGAGTGATCCTGGAAGAGATCTCCATGCACGACGACGACCCCGGCGACGTCGTTCATGACGCCTTCGCCGAAGCGCTGTACGGGCCACACCCCCTCGGACGGCCCGTCATCGGGACCGTCGAGAGCATCGAGTCGCTGTCCGCGGAGGCGATCGCCGGCTACTACCGGGGTCGCTACCGTGCTCCCGAGATGGTCGTCAGCGTCGCGGGCAACGTCGACCACGACCACGTGGTCCGCTTGGTGCAGGAGGCCTTCGGGGCGCTCGGCGATCGCGAGCCTGCCCCGCTGCGCCCGTGGGCCCCGCCGCCAGCCCTGTGCGGAGCCGTGGTGGAGGACCGCCCCACCGAGCAGGCGCACCTGGTGCTTGGCATGCACGGACTCGCGCGCGGAGACTCGCGCCGGTACGCCCTCTCGGTCCTGAACAACGCTCTCGGTGGGGGCATGTCGAGCCGGCTGTTCCAGGAGGTCCGCGAGAAGCGGGGGCTGGCCTACAGCGTCTACAGCTACGCCAGCCACCACCACGACACCGGCATGTTCGGCGTCTACGCCGGCTGCTCGCCGAGTCGGGTCGATGAGGTTCTCGAGCTCTGCCTCGACGAGCTCGCGGCGGTCGCTGAGAAGGGCCTGTCCGACGAGGAGATCAGGCGCGCCCAGGGGCAGATGCGTGGTTCGCTCGTCCTCGACCTGGAGGACACCGGCTCGCAGATGAGCCGGATCGGCAAGGCTGAGCTCGTCCAGGGCAAGGTCCTGCCGATCGACGAGATCCTGAGCAGCATCGCCGCTGTCACCCCCGATGAGGTGCGCGCCGTGGCGGACGACGTCCTGCGTCGCCCACTGTCACTGGGCATCATCGGCCCGTTCCCCGACCGCGACTTCGCAGAGGTGCTCGCCAGATGACCCCACCCCGCATGAACGTTGCCGTACTCGGTGCCAAGGGGCGCATGGGCTCCGAGGTCGTCCGCGCCGTGACCGCTGCCGAAGACCTGACGGTCGCCGGGGCCTTCGACGAGGGTGACGTCTTCGACTTCACGGGCGTCGACGTCGCCGTCGACTTCACGCACCCGTCGGCCGTCATGGCCAACCTGAAGGCCTGCATCGACGCGGGCGTGCACGCCGTGGTCGGGACGACCGGCTTCGAC
>JAODNB010000163.1 GCA_025464795.1 Frankiales bacterium | reverse complement strand
ATGTGCGAGGGCGGCGGCCAGGCCAACGTCACGATCATCGAGCGGCTCTGATGCGACGGGGCGACCTCAGCGCCCTGGCACTGGGCGCGTCCGGGCTCGCGATCGCCTTGATGCCGGAGCGGGCCTCCGCACAGCTCCATGTCCGGGCGGATTCGTCCCGCGGGATCGCTGAGACCCGCGCCGGCCTGGGGGGCACGTTCGTGGGCCTCGGGGTCTGGGCGCTCGCACGGCGCAGCAGTGACGCGTACACGGCTGTGGGCGTGACGTGGCTGGGAGCCGCGGCCTTTCGCACCTACGCGTTGAGCAAGGACCAACCCGAGACAGACCTGAGCTACTGGGCCTACCTGGCTGCCGAGACGACGCTGGGACTTGCCGGAGTGCTTGCGCGCGGCCGCCGGTGAGGGTGGCCGTCTGGGGGACCGGGAACATGGGTCGGGCCGGGATCCGTTGCGTGGCAGCGCATCCGGAGCTCGAGCTCGTGGCCGCGATCGTGCGGGACCCTGCCAAGGTCGGACGTGATGCAGGGGTGCTCGCGGACATCGCCGAGCTCGGCGTCACCTGCACGGCAGACGTCGACGCCGTGCTGTTGGCCAGACCTGATGCGGTCGTCTACGCCGCCTCCGGCGACATCCGCCCGGACGATGCTGCCGCGGACATCGCGCGCTGCCTGCGCTCGGGGGCCGTCGTGGTCACCCCCTCCGTCTACGCCCTGTACGACCCAGCCTCCACTCCGGCGACGATCCGTCAGCCGCTGGAGGACGCAGCCAGGGAGGGAGGGGGAGCGCTGTTCGTGAGCGGCATCGACCCGGGCTGGGGCAACGACGTCCTGCCGTTGCTCGCGTCGGGTCTCGCCTCCACCATCGACCAGGTCCGCTGCGTCGAGCTGTTCGACTACTCGACCTACGACCAACCGGACGCGGTGCGCCACTCGGTCGGAATGGGTCAGCCGATGGACGAGGTGCCCATCATGGTGGCCCCGGGGATCCCCACGATGATCTGGGGCGGGCAGATCCGGATGATCGCCCGCGGGCTCGGTGTGGAGCTCGACGACATCGTCGAGACCGTCGAGCGCCGTGCTCTGGAGCGCACCGTCACGAACGCGATGGGTACCTTCGAGGCGGGCACTCAGGGCGGCCTGCGGTTCGAGATCCAGGGCATCGTGCGCGGGGAGCCGAAGATCGTCGTCGAGCACGTCACCCGCATCGACGCCGGGGTCGCTCCGGACTGGCCGTCCCCTCCAGACGGCGGTGCTGGCGCGCACAAGGTCGTGCTCGAGGGCCGACCGCGGATCGAGATCACCATCGAGGCGACGGACGAGGGCGGCAACCGAGCCGCCGGAGGGAACGCCACGGCAGCAGCACGCCTCGTCAACGCGATCCCCTGGCTGCGTGCGGCAGAGCCAGGGATCTACGACGCTCTTGAGGTGCCGCTGCCCTACGGGGTCGGCAAGCTGTAGGACCGGCGCCTTTCATCGAGCCCGAGGGCGACGATGACTACCGCGGGCAGCGCGGCGAGCTCCCCGAGTGCGCCGACCTGGGCACCCAGCGCGGCCGTCGGGACAGCGAGCACGGCTCCAGCGAGCAGCCACCAGCCGGCGTGGATGGTCAACCGTCGCCGGAACAGCACCTGCGCGACCAGGAACAGCGCCGTCCCTGCTGCGAGCAGCAGAGCGAGGCGCCACGACAGCTTCTGGGTTGGGTGGGCGACCACTTCGTGCAAGCCCGCGGCCACGAGCACCAGCCCGAGGATGTGCAGCAGGTGGCCCATGGAGTAGCCCCAGAACGCTGCGTTGCTGACCCGCCCCTGCTCGACCTCCGCGAGCGCCTCGGCGGCCCGCACGTCGTCGCCGCCGAAGTACACCCACCAGAGCGAGGCGAGCAGCGTGATCGACAGCAGGACTGCGCCCAGCACGCCGGACTGGTCCAGTCGCTTCTCCGCACCGACTCCGCTGGCGACGACGATCTCTCCCAGCGCGATGATGATGAGCAGCTGGTGGCGTTCGGCGAAGTGCTCGGGGCGGAGCGTGAACCCGCTCCCTTGCACGCGGACTGCGGCGACGAGGACGATCGCGGCGGCCAGTGCGAGGCCGACGCGGCTGGTGCTCCCGCCGAGGCCGGCAGCCAGGCCCAACGCGATCGCGACCGCTGCGTTGAGCGGTAGCACCTGGAGGATCGCCCGCGAGGAACCCCCGAGCGACGACCGACCGAACTGCAGGCCGTGGATGGCCACGACGGCGAGGTAGGCGACCGCGAACGCCCAGGACCCGTGATGTGCAGCGTCCGGAGTCGCGATCGCCATCACCAGGAAGGCAGCCATCGCGGCGAGCATGGGCAGCCTCGTGGACAGGCTGTTGGGTCCGACGTTGTTGCTCAACCAGCAGTACCCGTCGTACATCCACCACGTGACCATGAGGATCGCCAGCGCCCGCAAGAACCCCTCGAGGTCGTGGGCCTCTCGGACCACGTTCGTGATCTGCGTGATCGTGAAGACGAAGACGAGGTCGAAGAACAGCTCCAGGTTCGTCACCCCCGCTTCCGCGGAGGGCACCTCGACCGACAGCTTCTCGCGCGTGGTGGCCATCCTTCGAGCCTAGGTGCCGCGGCCGTACAGTCCGGTCATGAACCGACGCATCGATCCGTGGGGCGCCGTGGTCGGAGGTCTGCGCATGGCCTCCGGTGTCCACTTCCTCGTCGCACCCGAGGCGGCCAACAGGCTGTGGGGCGACAGCGAGAAGCCGGTGACCACGACCAAGCTGCTGCTGCGATCGATGGGCTACCGCGACGCCCTCATCGGCGGGCTGCTGGCCTCGGCGGCCCTCCGCGGCAAGGACACCCGAGGATGGTTCCTCGCTTCGGCTGGCGCGGACGCAGCGGATCTTGTGGGTGGTCTGTCCGTGCACTCGGAGATGTCCCGCAGCCAGCAGGTGAAGGGCATCGGCGGCGCCGTCCTCGGCATCGGCGTCGGGCTCTGGGGAGTCACGCGGAAGCCCTGAGCTCACC
>JAODNB010000093.1 GCA_025464795.1 Frankiales bacterium | reverse complement strand
GGGCTGGGCCTCACCATGCAGATGCTGGTCATCGCCGTGCAGAACGCCCTGCCCCCCAAGGACATGGGCCTGTCGACGTCCTCCGTGACCTTCTTCCGCTCGATGGGCGGCACCCTCGGCGCGGCCGTCGCGCTGGCGGTCCTGTTCGGCACCGTGCTCGGCAACATCAAGGACCGGCTCAGCGCAGCGGGCCTGCCGACGCAGGCGGTCCAGAGCACCGGCCTCGACAACACCACCGAGCTCCTGGCCAAGCTGCCGGCCAACGTGAAGACCATCGTGCTCGAGGGGTTTGCCGACAGCATGCACACGGTGTTCCTCGTCGTTGCAGCTGTGGTCGTCCCGGCTTTCATCGGCACCTTCTTCATCAAGGAGGTCCCGCTGCGGACGCAGGGCGGACTGGCCTCGCAGCAGACGAGCGCCGAAGCAGACGGTGAGCTGGCCATGGCGGAGACCGCAGTCCTCTGAGGCGTCGCTTATTCTTACGAACAAGCAAACCATCCCCCCACTCTCCCCCCGAGGTTCGCTGTGCGCCGTTCCCGTCTGCTTGCTGCCCCGATCCTGCTGCTTCCCCTGCTGGCGCTGACCGGGCCGCAGTCTGCGGTGCTGAGCGCCGGCGCGCCCGCGGCGCGTTCGGCCCTCGACACGGTGTTCGGCAAGGCACCGGGCACCAGTGAGCTGGTCGAGCGGACCAGCCGGGACTTCACCCCGGTCGGCGCCACCAGCCAGGCCTTCGACGCCGTCGGTGCGACGCAGGCGGCCGTCGCCAAGGCGGACTCGCTGCCCGCGACCTCGGGCGCCTGGTCGTTCGCCGGACCGAAGGACGGCTACTACCTCGACCCGGGGTTCTCGACGACACCTGCCCGCTACGGCCACTCGTCCGGCATCGTGCCGGCGATCGCGGCGGACAACAGCGACCCGACCGGCAACACGGTCTACATCGGCACCCACGGCGGGGTCTTCAAGACCACCGACGGGGGCTCGCACTGGACCGACCTGACCCTGGGCAAGCTGCCGCGCCTGGGGGTCGGCGCCCTCGCCCTCGACCCCACCGACAACAAGACGCTGTACGTCGGAACCGGGGTGTCCCTGCTGACCCGTTCCGACGACTCTGCCGGCACCGGCCTCTACGTGAGCCGGGACGGCGGCAAGACCTTCAAGCGCGGCACGTACTCAGGCCATGGCTACGGGGTCAACGCCCTCGCGGTGACGCCGACAGCGGTGTACGCGGCGACCGCCGACGGGCTGTACCGGTCCAAGGACAAGGGCGGCTCGTGGACGCGGGTGCCCCTGAAGACCAACACCGCGCACACGGCGGAGTACCAGGGCAAGTACGGCAACTTCGTGTCCGACGTCGCGGTCCAGCCCGGCAAGCCGTCCGTCATCACCGCCGCGGTCGGTTACGGCCAGGGCAAGCTGCTGTTCCAGGACAACACCCTGGCCAGCCAGGGCAACGGCCTCTACCAGTCGACCGACGGCGGCAGCACGTTCCCCTACCTCGCCTCCACCTCGCAGCTGACGAACCCGACCGCCAGCAGCGACCCGATCGGCACCATCACGTTGAAGTACTCGAGCGCGCCAGGCAACGGCAACGTGCTCTACGCCATCGTCGGTGACGCGGGGAAGAACCGCGGGCTCTGCGAGGGCGGCGTGAAGGACCCCGGGATCAGCGACCCGGTCGAGGGCCTGAACCTGGCCGGCGCGCTGTGCGCCTCCGTGATCAACGGCTTCTACCGCTCAGCCGACGGTGGGGCCAGCTGGGACCTGCTGGCCAACTACGAGACGCTCCTTGCCGCACCGGGCAGCCAGCTCACCCTGCTGACGGCGCTGGGCATCGGTCCGGGCTACCAGACCGGCTACAACAAGTACATCGCAGACGACCCCACCGACCCCTCGCGGCTCGTCCTCGGTCTCGAGGAGTCCTACGCGGTCACCCTCCCGACGGGCAACCTGCCCCTCCCGGCGACCGGGCTCAAGCCAGCCGCTTTCCAGGTCATCAACAAGTACTGGGACACCATCGGGGTCCTCGAGGGCGACACCGTCGGGTCCACGCCTGAGGGCATCCCGTACTACGGCGGCATCACGACGACGCACCCGGACCAGCACATCGCGACCTTCGTGAAGACCAAGACCGGCAGTCGGCTGTACGCAGGCAACGACGGCGGGATCTGGAGCCAGGACACCGGGCTGGTGGTGTCGGGTCAGAACACGGGCGCGACGGACCTCACCACCTGCGAGCCGGTGAAGGCGTCGACCGGACTGTCGAACTGCGACTGGAAGTCGCTGAACAACCTGCCGACCGTCCTTCCGTACCACGCGAACATGAAGCCGGACGGCGTCGTCGTGGCTGGGCTGCAGGACAACGGCACCGTGATCATCGACAAGTCCGGTCACGGCACGTCGGTGTGCGGCGGCGACGGGGTGCAGGTCGGCGTGACGAAGAACCCGAAGGTCTTCTACTGCTCGACGCCCGCCCAGGGCATCCAGGCGACGACCGACGGTGGCAAGACCTTCACGAGCATCTACTTCGACGGCACCGACATCATCGGCGGTGACGGGCTGACCGCCTACTCCGTCGACCCGACCGACGGCAACCACCTCATGCGTGCCGGCCGGAACGTCGTGGAGACCGTGGACGGACCCGACAGCGGCGCGTCCAGCAGCGCGGGCTTCGTCCAGGTCTTCGACGCGGGCTCCTCGGGCGTGAAGGCCATCGACGGGTCGACCTACGACTGGTCGGCGTCCGGAATGGAGCTGCAGGGCTCGAACGGGTACGTCGGGTTCTGCCCTGGCGTCGCCTGCCGCGGCGTGGTCACGCGGGTCGACCAGAACAAGCAGCTCATCGCGACCAACGTGAAGCCGGGCTGCAAGAACGCCAAGCAGTCCCCGAAGTGCTGGCACAAGGCGAAGTCGATCGGCCTGCCCTTCGGCCAGCTGGTCGGCATCGCGATCGACCCCAAGGACCCCAAGACGGTCTACGCCTCGATGAACACCTACAACTTCATCGGTCTCGACCCGAAGACGGTGGCCGCCCCCAAGGTGCTCGTCAGCCACGACGCCGGCGACCACTTCACCGACATCACCGGAGACCTGCCGGCCACGGGCGTGAACAACGTCGTCCTGATCGGGCAGCGGCTGTTCGTCGCGAGCGAGGCGGGCGCGTTCACGACCCGCACCGGGTCGAAGGCCTGGCAGCACATCGGTCGTGGCCTGCCTGCCGTTCCGGTCCGCGACCTTCAGGCCGACCTGTCCGGCAAGCACCTCACGGCGTCGATGTTCGGCCGTGGCGTGTGGACCTTCAGCACCGCGGGTCTCTCCGGCTTGGCAGCACCCGCAGCCCCGAAGCCCCAGCAGCCGCAGGCGCCCGGCTCGGGCCTGCCCGCCACGGGAGCCCCGGTGGGGGTCGCTGTACTGGCCGGGCTGCTCCTGCTCACCGCCTGGGGACTGCGTCGGCAGCGGTACGCCGCGTAGCGCGTCGCTGCCACCACTGCAGGCCGAAGACCGTGACGGCGGCGTAGAGCCAGCCCATCGCGACGTCGAGCACGTAGTGCTCGCCGCCATACACCAGGGCGAAGGACATGGCCGCCGCGTAGGCAACGAGGACCGCGCGCCCGCGGGCCCGTACGTGCGGCCAGAAGAACAGCACCAGCATCATCGGGATCGCAGCGTGCAGCGACGGCATGGCTGCGACCCGGTTGGAGTAGGCCGCGCCCTGCTCCACGGCGCTGCCGAGCTGCGAGCCGCCCATCGTCGTGAGGGTCTCCTGCACGACCCGGTGGATCGGGCCGTGCCCGAGGCGGCCGTTGACGGCGGCCATCCACGGAGGCGCCATCGGGTAGAGCAGGTACGTCGTCAGCGCGGCGACGGTCAACGTCACCAGTGCTGCGATGTAGCGGCGGAAGAGCTGGTAGTTGGTGCACCACAGGCTGATCGCGAGCAGCAGCGACACCAGGAAGTGCGACAGGTAGACCGGAACGATGAGGGCGTCGTACCAGTGGGCTACGCCCGGGGTGAACAGGTGGTCCTGCAGCCAGACGGTCGGCACCTGTCCGAACAGTCCTGAGTCGGCGGTGATCGGCTCGGTCAGGTGGGCACGGGCCGTCAGGTGCCCGGCCTTCAGGCAGTCCTGAGCGGTGTCGGAGGCACAGTAGGACGTCAGGCCGAACAGGTAGCCGCCGACCTCGTTCGCGACACCGCGCAGCAGGTCGTAGGCGAACAGCACCGCGAGCAGCGGAAGCCAGTCGCGCACGACCGCGCGACGCCAGACCCTGAGGTCGCCACCGACGGACGCCAGCAGCGTCGCGAGGATCCAGA
>JAODNB010000081.1 GCA_025464795.1 Frankiales bacterium | reverse complement strand
GCGTGTACTACGCAGCGTCCAAGCTGCTGCTGCACGGCTCGCTGCCCTACGGCGACTTCACGATCGTCCACCCCCCGGTGGTCTCCCTCGTGCTGCTCCCCGCGTCCTTGCTCGGGGAGGTCCTCGGGGACCCGGCAGGCCTTGCCGCCGCCCGCGTCCTCATGCAGGTCGTCGCCTGCCTCAACGTGCTGCTCGTCTACCGACTCGCCCTCAGGCTGGGACCCCGCCAACTGGCCCTTGTCGCGGCAGCTCTCTACGCCGTCATGCCGAACGCGGTGATCGCCGAGCACACCATCCTGCTCGAGCCGCGGGTGAACCTCGGCTGCCTGCTTGGCGTCCTGCTCCTGCTCAGCAAGAGGCCGGTGTGGGCGGGGTTCTTCATCGCGGCGGCGTGCGGCATCAAGCTGTTCGCAGGCGTCTACGTCGTGGCTGTGCTCATCTGGCTCGTCGTCAGCAAGCGCGAGCAGGTGACCAGGTTCCTGGCGGGCACGGCACTCGGCGCTGCCGTCCTGGTCCTGCCCTTCGCGCTGGTCGACCTCAGCGCCTTCTGGCACGACGTCGTGATCACTCAGCTCTCCCGACCGGAGGACGCCACCGACCACGGCTTCACCCGGATCGCGAACATGGTCGGTCTGGGTTACTCACCTGTTCTCGTCGCGATGGCCCTGCTCGCGATCGCCCTGGCCGTTGCGGTGGTCCAGGTGCGCAGGGACCCGTCGTCGCCGCTCGCTCTGTGGTTGCTGGTGATGGTCCTTGCCGGGGCGGCCTTCGCCACCAGCTCCTCGTACTTCCCCCACTACGGGGCCTTCCTGGCCCCGCCTCTGGTCCTGCTCCTGAGCCGCATGCTCGAGGGGTGGCAGCGGTGGCCAGTGGCGGCGATGGCGGTCGTCTTCCTCATCGGCTGCGGGGTCGACCTCGCGGACCAGCAGGGTCAGGCGACCCTGACCGTTCCCCAAGGCCGATGCGTGTACTACGACGCCGTCAGCCTCGCCCTGTCGGCCGACGTCTTCGAGGACCCGTCCCCGCGGTGCCCAGCCTGGATCGACGGTCGCGGGGTCGCGCTGACGCGGAACACCGACTGGCCCGCAGACAAGAGCTTCTACCCGGCGGGCTTCGTCGCCGACCAGCGGTGGCAGGCAGGCAACGTCGCTCAGATGAAGCACGCCGATCTCCTGCTGCTGCGCAGCCCCCCGGCCTCGTTCCCCGAGTGGTCGGCCGCTACCCGGGAGTACGTCCTGGCGCACTTCACCGCTGTCTGGGTACACGCGCGGGGACGGCAGCACAGCGAGCTCTGGAAACGATCTTCGGCCGGCTAGTTGTACCGGCAACAAGCGTGGGTACTGTCGGAAGCATGACGCGCATCGACTTCTGGTTCGACCCGCTCTGCCCTTGGGCCTGGCTCACCTCCCGCTGGGTGCTGGAGGTCGAGAAGGTGCGCGACATCGAGACCAGCTGGAACGTCATGTCCCTCGCGATGCTCAACGAGGGCAAGGAGGGGCTGTCGGCCGAGTACGTGGCCGGCCTGGCCAAGGCCAAGGGCGCGGTCCGGGTCTGCATCGCCGCCAGGACCAAGACCGACGACCTGCTGCCCCTCTACACCGCCCTCGGGCGCCGGGCCCATCACGACAAGCTCCCCCTGCACGAGCGGGAGACGATCGTCGCTGCCCTGGAGGAGGCTGGGCTACCGACCGACCTCGCGGACGCCATGACGGATGACTCGCTCGATGAGGCCCTGAGGGAGGAGCACCTGCGTGGGATGACCCCCGTCGGCATGGAGGTCGGTACCCCGGTCATCCACGTGAACGGCACCGCCTTCTTCGGCCCTGTGCTCAGCCGGGTCCCCACGGGTGAGCAAGCTGGCCGGATCTGGGACGGCGCCGTGGCGCTGGCCGAGTACCCCTACTTCTACGAGCTGAAGCGCACCCGGACCGAGGGCCCCCAGCTCGACTAGCTCCAGCGATCAGACGACGATGCGGCTGACACGGCCGGCCAGCAGCTCCTCCCCGAGGACCTCGGCGGTCCCTGACAGCCAGCGCGAGGCGGTCCAGGCGCACGCCAGTGCGTCCAGGCAGTCGTCGACGGAGGCCCGGCCCGGGCGAGGCGTCGGCAGCTCGAACGGCAGCCACGACGCCAGCAGCGCAGTCCGCTCGGCCCGGCCACCGGCGGTCTTCTTCCCCGCCGTGATCGGCCCCAGGGCGCGGAACGACAGCTCCGGATGGGTCTCCACCAGCCCGGGTCCGGCCACCAGGGCCTCGGCGATCTTCGGCACGATGTTCCAGGTCTGGATCGAGACGCCGACGGAGCCCGCGGCCCGCGACAGGACCGACGCCTCAGCGTGCGACCTCGCGGAGAGAACAGCCAGTGGCGGCGCGAAGAAGACCGACGAGCGCTGACTGCCCAGCCGGCTGCGGGCCGCCACCTCGCACGCACGGCGGGCACCGTCCACCGGCAGTGCCAGTGGGATGTCGATCGCCACCACAGCGGCCTCGAGCGCCAGCAGCGACGCCAAGGACCCGGCATGCCAGGTGACGCCCGACCCGGACACGAGGGCCCCGACCCAGCCCCCCGGGCAGCCGTCGACACCGAGGACGGCAGAATTGCCGTTCATGCGCGTACACCTCGGTTCAGATCACGCCGGCTTCGAGCTGAAGGAGGCCGTGAAGACCCAGCTGACTGCGCTGGGTCACGAGGTCGACGACCACGGCCCGGCAGAGTACGACGCCCTGGACGACTACCCGCCCTTCTGCTTCGCCGCTGCGGAGGCGACGGTCGCCGACCCCGGCAGCCTGGGTGTCGTCATCGGTGGCTCGGGCAACGGTGAGCAGATCGCCGCCAACAAGGTCAAGGGCGCCCGCTGCGCTCTCGCGCACAGCATCGAGACGGCGAAGCTCGGCCGGCAGCACAACAACGCCAACCTGGTCAGCGTGGGCGCCCGCATGCACAGCACCGACGAGGCGCTGAGCTTCGTACAGGCCTTCGTGGACGAGCCCTTCAGCGAGGATCCCCGGCACATCCGGCGCATCGACATGCTGACGGCGTACGAGAACCGTGCCTGAAGGGCACACCATCCACCGGCTCGCCCGCGACCACTCGGCACTGCTGAGGCACTCGACCGTCACGATGGCCAGCCCGCAAGGCCGTTTCGTCGAGGGCGCAGCACGGCTGAGCGGCCGGACCCTGGACGGCATCGAGCCGTACGGCAAGCACCTGTTCTACGCGTTCGGTGACCTCTTCCTGCACGTGCACCTGGGCCTGTACGGGAAGTGGACGGCAGGTCTCGGACCGCCCCCGGACGTGCGCGGACAGGTCCGGCTCCGCATGACGACCGACAGCGCCTGGGTCGACCTGCGGGGCGCGACGGCCTGCGAGGTCTACGACCGCAAGGACAAGGCAGCGGTCCTGGCCCGCCTCGGCCCGGATCCTCTGCGGCCTCGGGCTGATGCTGAGAAGGCGTGGGACCGGCTGCACCGAAGCAGGTCTGCGATCGGTCAGCTGCTCATGGACCAGTCCGTCGTTGCGGGGATCGGGAACGTCTACCGGGCGGAGGTGCTGTTCCGGTCGGGCCTGAGCCCCTTCACGCCCGGGAACGCGGTTCCGCGCGCGACCTGGGAGGGGATGTGGGTCGACACCCGGGTGCTCATGCGCGCCGGGGTGAAGGCGAACCGCATCGTGACGACGGTGCCCGAGGACCGTGATCGCCCCACCGGCCGCGCGACCCGAGCGGACTCCCACTACGTCTACCGGCGGGCCGGTCTCCCGTGCCGACGGTGCGGCACCGAGGTCCGCACCCAGGTGCTGGCTGCGCGCAACCTGTTCTGGTGCCCGACCTGTCAGCCTGCCTGATCTCGTGGTGAGGCGTCCGCGAGCGGACAGCGCCGACGACGCGACCAAACCATGACAGACGGGTACGCTCCGGCGAGTGGCACTCGACGCAGCTGACCGGGCGGGGAGCCCCAGGGGGGGCGCTCGTGCTGTGCCGGGCTGGGCTGCCACGCTCGGGATGCGGGGTCGGCTGAACGCTCCGCCGGAACCCGTGGCACTGCCGGTGCTGACAGTGGTGGCGCTCCTGGCGACGCTGCTGGGGGCGACCGTCGACGTGGGGCTGTTCCCCCCCGTGTTCCTGACCATCCCGCTCCTGCTCGGCGGGATCCTCCTCGGACAGCAGGCGCTGCGCCTGCTGTCCCTCGTGGTCGCGGCGTGCCTAGCCTTCGACGTGGTGGACGTCGGCCTGCACCGCGTCCGGCCAGGGTCGCTGTTCGTCGTGCTGGTCACGTGGCTCGTGGCTCGTGAGTTCGCCCGCTCACGGGCGGAGACCGGGCTGGGCAGCCTCCGAGGTGACAGCGTGCTCGTCGAGCTCAAGCGCCGACTGGACCTGCAGGGCGCCATCCCCGAGCTGCCCGAGCGATGGCACCGCGAGGTGGTCGTGCGCCCAGCCGGCGGCGGCCCCTTCGCCGGCGACTTCGTGGTGTCCGCCCTGACCGGGGACCGGCTCGAGGTGGCCCTCGTCGACGTGAGCGGCAAGGGGGTGGAGGCGGGAACCCGAGCGCTGCTGCTGTCCGGAGCGCTCGGTGGGCTGCTCGGGGGCAAGGAGCCCCTGAAGTACATGGAGGCCGCCAACAGCTACCTCGTCCGGCAGAACTGGGAAGAGGGGTTCGCCACCGCCGTGCACGTGACGGTCGACCTCGGTGACGGGCTCTACACGATCACCTCAGCCGGACACCCGCCTGTCGCGCACTTCGACGCGGGGAGCGGGCGCTGGGCCCTCGACCTGGCGGGTGGCCCTGCACTGGGCCTCGTGCCTGAGGTCGAGTACGCCAGCACCCACGGCGTGCTGCGACCGGGCGACGCCCTGCTGCTCTACACCGACGGCCTGGTCGAGGTCCCCGGACGCGACCTCGAGGTCGGGATCGACAAGCTCCTCGGCGAGGCGGAGCGCCTGGTGCCGCGCGGGTTCCACGGCGGTGGCGAGGCGCTCGTGACGGCGGTCGCCAGCGACGGCAGCGACGACCGGGGCCTGGTCCTCATCTGGCGCTCGTAGGCCTCCTGCCTGTCGGGATCACTGCGGGCTGGTCCCGCAGTGACCGCACGACCTCGAGGTACTCGTCCCGGTGGGCGAGGACCTGACCCATCGCTCTGAGGTGCTCCGACTCGGTCTGGGTGTCCAGGACCGGGACGTCCGCCTCCACGAGCCGGCGGCAGAGGTCGACGACGGCCACCTTGGAAGCACCGCTCTCGAGGAAGAACATCGACTCGCCGGAGAACAGCCGGCCGGTCAGCACCCCGTACAGGCCCCCGACCAGCCGATCTCCGTCCCACACCTCGACCGAGTGGGCGCCGCCCTCGCGATGCAGGTCTGTGTAGCCGCGTCGCATCGCGCCTGTGATCCAGGTGCCCTCGGCCCGGTCGGAGCAGTGCGCCAGCACCTGCTCGAACGCCACGTCCACGGTCGTCGTCCACCCGCAGCGGCGCATCAGCTGCCGGACTGACCTCGGCACGGAGAGCTGGTGCGTGAGCAGGACCGCACGGGGGTGCGGCGAGGTCCAAGGCACCATCGGGCCCTGGGGGGTGTCGGGGAGCAAAGGGACGAGCCGCTTGCGGACGAGCTTGCGCAGCTCCTTGTCGTGCCTGCGCTCCTCCTCCTCCGACGCCGGCCAGGGGAAGACGCCGTTGCGGTAGGCGGACCTCAGCGTCGGCGGGTCCAGACGACCACCGACGGCGACCAGCGAGAGCGGTGCCGCCGCCACGTCGATGTCGTCGAACAGCACGCCGCACACTAAGCCGGGGCCGCTAGTCTGGTCGCCGTACCACCGTCGCATCTTCTGCGGGCGTAGCTCAATGGCAGAGCATCAGTCTTCCAAACTGACTACGCGAGTTCGATTCTCGTCGCCCGCTCCACCACGCCGGAGCCCTGTTCGCGGGGTGCTACGCCTCGCCAAGGACTGCCATGACGCTGCATCCCGTCCTGCAAGAGACGTTCGAGGCACTCGACGGCGACGGGGTGCGCTGGTGCCTGCTGCGCGTACCCCTGAGGCCTGAAGCACCGACCGGTGACGTGGACCTCCTCGTCGACACCCGCGACCTTGCTCGCCTGGCGAGCTCACTCGAACGGCTGGGCTTCGTCCAGGTCCCCGGCTGGGAGACGCCGCCGAGCATGCTCTTCCTGACGTACGACGGCCGTTCGGGGCAGTGCCTGCTGCTCGAGGTCACCGACGAGGTCTCCTTCGGCCGCGGTCTGGTCCTGCGCACCGGCCTGGCCGACCAGGTCCTGTCGGCCAGTCGCCTCGCGGGCTCCCTGCGCATCCCCTCAGACGACGACAGCTTCTGGGCCCTGCTCCTGCACTGCCTGCTCGACACCGAGAGCGGAGCCGTGCCTGAGCGCTACCGGCAACGGCTGCACGAACTGGCTGCCGGCGCGGGCGACACCGGCTCCCTTGCCCAACTGCTCACCACCCACAGCCCGGCCGGGTGGTCTGCGGCGAGGGTGCGCGAGGCTGCGCTGTCCGAGCGCTGGGAGGAGCTCGAGCCTGTCGGGCGACTCGTGTCGGCCGCCTGGCTGAGCAGCCTGCCTTGGCCCGCCCGCCAGCGCGCTGCAGTCACCGCGGCCCGACGACTGGTACGGGCTCCGTCGTTGCTGCGGCGGCGATACGGCGTGAGCGTCGCCCTGCTCGGCCCCAACGGGGCGGGCAAGTCGACCCTCGCAGCAGGCATCGAGCAGGCGTGGCCGCTCCCGGTCAACCGCATCTACATGGGGCTGTGGAAGAGCGGTTCGGTCCCGGGGCAGGAGGTTCCCGGGCTGGCGCAGCTGCTCCGGCTCCCCACGGCGTGGCTGCGCTACGCCCGTGCGGTGCACGCGCAGCTCCACGGCAACCTCGTGGTCTTCGACAGGTACGTCCACGACGCGCGTCTCCCACCGCAGCCGCCGTTCGTCTTGCTCAAGCGGATGTACCTGTGGTTGCTCGCGCACGGAGTGCCGAGCCCTGATCTGCTCCTGCTCCTGAACGTGACGGGCGCGATCTCGCACAGTCGCAAGCCGGAGGACACCCTCGCTGAGGCGGAGCGCGAGCACCGCGACTACCTGCAGCTCGCGAACGACCAGGGGGACATCCACGTGCTCGACGCCACAGCCGGCATCGACACGGTGCGGGCCGCCGCCCTGGACGCCATCTGGGGCCGCACCCGCCGCCGCTGGGGCAAGCCCCTGGCCACGTCGACTGAGCACGATCGAGCAGAGGGACCTGCTCGTGACCGTCCCTGACCCGCCACCGCACCTCACGCCCCCGAGGACCACCCGTCGCCACTTCGGGGGACGGTGGACCGCCTTCCGGGCGGCGCATGAGCTCGCCAGGGCAGCGAGGCTCGTGGGGCCTGCGCTCACACAGGTCCGGGCGCACCTGCAGGAGGCCGAGCCCTGGGTCGAGTCGCCAGGGACGTGGACGAGCACCGGCACGGGGTGCTTCCCCCTGGGCGTGCGTGGTGAGGTCCCCGTCGCGCTGATGCGGCTGTCGCCCACAGGTGGGGACCGCCTGAGCAGGGAGTCGGGGGTGCTCGCTCGCTTGGCGCAGGCGCCGCTACCCGAGGCACTGAGGGCTGTGCTGCCCCAACGACTCGCCACCGGCGAGATCCGGGGCTGCACCTACGTCGTCGACAGGATGCTGCCCGGGCAGTCAGGCGAGCGCTTCGCCGGGGACCCGCAGTGGACCGCGGTGGAGCGTTCGGCCCTCACGCGGCTGGGAGAGCTCCACCAGGCCACGGCCAGCGCCCGGGTCGTCGACGAGGCCCTGCTGCAGGACTGGGTGCACGCGCCCCTCGCCGTTCTCCGGCCGATCGTGCAGCGGCTGCCACACGTGAGCAGCGGGCGGCGACTGGACGAGGTCCGCGACCAGCTCATCGGAGCGCTGACCGGGCAGGCTGTGCGTGCAGCCTGGGTGCACGGGGACCTCTGGCCGGGCAACCTCCTGGTCGATCCTGGCACTCAGCAGGTGACAGGGATCGTGGACTGGGACCTGGCCGGGCCCGACGAGCTACCGGTCCACGACTACCTGCACGTGCTGCTGTCCCGGCGACGGGTGGCCTCGGGAGCCCAGATGGGTGAGGTCGTCAGCGAGGTGCTGAGCGGCCGAGCGCCTCTCACCCCGGAAGAGCGCCGCGAGCTCGCGAGGTCTGACTGGTGCTTTCCTGCCGGAGCTCCTCCTCTCCAGGTCCTGCTCCTCCTGTACTGGCTGCGGTACGTGGCGACGATCTCGCTCCAGCAGAACAGCTACGTGACGCACTCCGTCAGGATCTGGCAGCGGCGCAACGTGCACCGCGTCCTGAAACAGGTGTGACTGTCAAGGTGTGACGGGGTCGGCATGGCCTACGCTGCGGCCGTGAAGGGGACCGGGTCGCGTGTTTCAGCACGACACCGAGCCGCCGCCAGCGAGTCAGCCCGTGACTGACAAGGTCGAGGGACCGCTCTGGTTGGGTGTGCTGGACCTCGACCTCCCGTTCGTCCCCCTGCCCCCGCCCTCGGTGCGCTCCGAGCCCTTTGCCGGGGTCCGACTCGTGGTCCGGCTGCACGGGCGGCCCCTCGGCGAGCTCACGGTGCCGCTGCACGACGGGACCGTCAGCGTGCAGCTGCTGGCGGATCGGGTCACGCAGCGCTTCGGTGATGCTGTCCGGGAGCACCTCGAAGGCGAAGGGGCCTCCTTCGACCCTTCCCGGATCGGACTGGGTCTGGACGCAGGCGGACCACCCGCCCCCTGCAGCTGGCAGAGCCGACTCGAGCTCACCGGCCTCGGGACGCCGCTCGTGAGCGTCGTCCTGGCGACCTGCCGGCGCCCGGAGCGGTTGCTCCGCACGCTGAGGACCCTGACAGCGCAGACCTACCCCGCGCTGGAGATCCTCGTGGTGGACAACTGCCCGAGCGAACCAGGTGCACAGCAGGCGGTCGACGCCCTGGGGGACCCCCGCGTCCGGCTGCTGACCGAGCCGGTCCCAGGCGCCTCGCGGGCCCGCAACGCCGGGCTCCGGGCTGCCAGCGGCGACATCGTCGCGTTCACCGACGACGACGTCGACGCCGACCCCGACTGGGTGGGGAACGTGACTGTCGGGCTCTACGAGGACCCGCAGACCGCGTGCGTCACCGGACTGATCCTCCCGCTCGCCCTGGACACGCTCTCGCAGCGCACCTTCGAGCAGTTCGGAGGCTTCTCCAAGGGCTACCAGCCCAGGACCTTCGCCCTGCAGGACACCGACCGCGGGGTGCTCTACCCGTACACGGCTGGGATGTTCGGCTCAGGTGCCTGCTCCGCCTTCCGTCGCGAGGTGCTGCTCGAGCTGGGCGGCTTCCCCGTCGACCTCGGGCCAGCCACGCCCGCGCGTGGCGGCGAGGACCTGTACCTCTACCTGTCGGTGCTCTACGCCGGTCACCTGCTGCAGTACGACCCCGCGGCCGTCGTTCGGCACGACTACCACCCCACAGCCGCTCAGCTCGGCCAGCAGGTCTACAGCTACGGGCTGGGCATCAGCGCCATGATCACGAAGCGGGTCCTCCAGTCGCGGGCAGAGCGTCGCTTCGTCCTTCGCGCGCTACCGGCAGCAGCGGTGTACGTCCTGGCCAAGGACTCGCCGAAGAACGCTGGCAAGACCGAGAGCTACCCGGTCGGGCTGACGCTGCGCGAGCTCGCGGGGATCCTGTGCGGGCCGGTGTCGTACCTGTTGAGCCGGCGCCACGCGCGTCGGCTGGCGGTCGGTCGGTCGTGACCTGGGGTCAGCGGGCTTGAAGCAGCATGGCGATGGCGGCGTAGGTCTGGCTGCTGGCGGTTGCGGTCGGGGTGATGGTGGAGGAGACGGTGGTGGCGTAGGTGGTCTGGTTGCCGCGTGCGTCTGTCTGGTAGACCACGCCCGGGGTGGAGCCGTAGCTGGCGTAGCCGGGTAGGGCGAGGTAGCCGACGTAGAGCTCCGAGGTGGAGCTGGGCGACAGCGTCGGGTAGGGCAGGGTGGTGGCGGCGACGCCGGTGTCGATCTGGCCGGAGCGGTCCAGCGTCCAGACGGTGGCTGCGCCCGCGGTGGAGGCGAACTCCTGGATGTCCAGGGACGTGGCGCTGGAGGAGGTCCCTTGGGTGGACCCGGCCGTGTAGGTGACGGTCACGGTGCTCGAGCCGGCGGTGGTGACCGGGCCCCACCACAGCTCCTGGCCGTGGGAGCCGTCGCGGGTGAGGAAGGCGGCTGCGCGCCGCCAGGTGCTGACGCCACCGCCGGTCACGCCGGCGGCGGTGAAGCTGGTGGTGCCGGGGAACTTGGTCTCGACGGCGAGGGTGAGCACGTGACCGACTGCGGTGGGCGACACCGCGAGGTTCTCTTGGGCGAGGCTGGGTTGGTTGGTATGGCTCACCAGACCACCCACGGCCGACACCGCCGCCGGCCCCGCAGCCGCGTCCGCGTGGCTGGGCGACAGCGCCAGCGCGAACAGGCTGGTGGCGAGAGCAAGCCCGCCGGCCATCACCCTTCGCGGCGACTGGCCGTGAGGTCCGGGTCGGCCCGCGCGAAGGACACGCACCGAGTCAAGCCGTCCGCGCATCCCAGCACCCGTGTTCCTTGAGGACTCGCCGCCTGGTCCGCGCCGATGTCACTCACTGTAGCCGTCTGGGTCGGAGTCTGTGTGCCACTCTGCGAGAGTTGTGTGCCTCCGCCGCGGATCGCCAGCGCTGCACCTGCTTCTCGGCGCCGCTCCTGCTCGGGCTCCACGGGGCTGCAAGCGTGCTCGACCATCTAGACTGGCCCTGCGCGCACGGGGCGTAGCGTAGTGGCTAGCGCGCCTGCTTTGGGAGCAGGAGACCGCGGGTTCGAGTCCCGCCGCCCCGACTCACCTGTTGTAGTACCGAGAGGA
Source organism: Frankiales bacterium (assembly GCA_025464795.1). Classification (GTDB taxonomy): domain Bacteria; phylum Actinomycetota; class Actinomycetes; order Mycobacteriales; family SCTD01; genus RYN-111. Next base: position 2,062 of record JAODNB010000081.1, on the reverse strand, counting down.
ATACCGCTGTGCAGAGCTCCGTCGAGACCTTGAGCCCCACCAGGGTCAAGCTCACCGTCGAGGCCACGTTCGACGAGCTCAAGCCCGAGTTGGACAAGGCGTACAAGAGCATCGGTGCCCAGGTGAAGGTGCAGGGCTTCCGCCCCGGCAAGGTCCCGCCGCGCATCCTCGACCAGCGCGTCGGCCGGGGTGTCGTCCTCGAGGAGGCGGTCAACGAGGCCATCCCGCGCCTGTACGGAGAAGCGGTGGAGTCCTCCAAGGTCGCGCCGCTGGCCAGCCCCAGCATCGAGGTCACCGAGCTCGATGACAACGTCAAGCTCGCCTTCACCGCCGAGGTCGACATCCGGCCCGAGTTCGAGATCCCCGCGTTCGACACGCTCAGCGTCACGGTCGACGACGTCGTCGTCACCGACGAGGAGATCGATGAGCAGATGGAGGGCCTGCGCGAGCGCTTCGCCTCCCTGAGCCCGATCGACCGCGCCGCGGCTGCCGATGACTACGTCACGCTGGACCTCGTCGCGACGCTCAACGGCGAGGAGGTCCCCGGTGGCACCGCCCAGGGGCTGTCGTACCAGATCGGCTCCGGCTCGCTGCTCGAGGGCATCGACGAGGCGATCACCGGCGCGAAGGCCGGCGACGCCGTCACGTTCCAGACGCAGCTCGTCGCTGGTGACCAGGAGGGCAAGCTCGCCGACGTGGCCGTGACGGTCCGCGCCGTCAACGAGCGCACGCTCCCCGAGCTCAACGACGAGTGGGCCAACACGGCCGCGGGCTTCGAGACCCTCGAGGAGCTCAAGGGCGACGTGCGTGTTCGCCTTGACCGCGTGAAGCGCCTCCAGCAGGGCGTCGACGCTCGCGACAACGTCCTCGAGGCCCTGCTCGCCATGATCGACATCCCGCTGCCCGAGGCGATCGTGGCCTCTGAGCTGTCCTGGCGCGAGCAGACCACCGAGGAGCAGCTGACCCGCGCCGGCCAGACCAAGGACGAGTTCCTCCTCGAGCAGGGCAAGACCGCCGAGGAGTGGGACGTCGAGCTCAAGAAGGGCGCGGAGGACGCCGTGAAGGCGCAGCTCGTGCTGGACGCGGTCGCCGACGCCGAGGAGGTCCAGATCTCGGACGCCGAGCTCAACGACCAGCTCATCCGTCGCGCCTCGCGGGCCGGCATGGCCCCCCAGGCGTACGCCAACGCCCTCCTGCAGGCCGGCCAGCTCCCCAGCCTGGTCGCCGAGGTCCGCCGCGGCAAGGCCCTCGCGACCATCATGGAGGCGGCCAGCATCCAGGACGCCTCGGGCAACGTCGTCGACCTCGAGCAGCTCCGGGACGACATGACCAGCCCCGAGGCCGAGGTGGAGACCGACGACGCCGGTCGCCCCTACCACCTGCACGACGACGGCTCGATCCACTACCTGGACGACCCCGAGCACGCCCACTAGGCACCAGGCCTCTGACGGTCGCTCACCCCTCGGGTGGGCGGCCGTCGGCGTTGGTGGTGATCAACGGAACCGGAAGGGGCCCGAATCGCCTCGGACGAGCCCTTCCGGTTCCGTTGTCAGCGCCCGGAGGGCCCTACGCCCATGGCGAACGAGCCGCAGTTGCGGACTGAACCGGCCGAGGACGGGGTTAGTGTCCGTGCCAAGCACCGAACCTGCAGGAAGGCCCCACCCGTGACCCACACCGACTCAGGACTGGTCGTGCCGAGCACCCTCGGCCGGGCCCAGCCCACGTCTGGACCGACGATGCGCTCGGCCGGCATGCTCGGCCTCGACGACCAGGTGTTCAACCGCCTGCTCAAGGAGCGCATCATCTTCATGGGCTCGCAGGTCGAGGACTCGATGGCCAACGCCATCTGCGCCCAGCTGCTGCTGCTCGCGGCGGAGGACCCGGATCGGGACATCTTCCTCTACATCAACAGCCCCGGCGGCTCGATCTCCGCCGGCATGGCCATCTACGACACGATGCAGTTCGTGGCCAACGACGTCGCGACGGTCGGTCTCGGCCTCGCCGCCAGCATGGGTCAGTTCCTGCTCTGCGCCGGCGCGAAGGGCAAGCGCTACGCCACGCC